>NZ_JBHXMY010000313.1:3967-6998 GCF_042720195.1 Nocardia sp. NPDC058497
GCCTCCGCCGGGCTCGCGGCCTCTTCCTCACACCCACCCACCCCTGCCCCGCCCCACCCCCCCCGGGACAGGAGGGGCCGCGACCTCGAGCGCGCCAGCGCTCCAAGATCACGGCGAGACGAGCCCGTCCTTCGGTGACCCGTTGACCCCGTTCTGCTCACGCCAGCGGGTGGTCAGCACCTCGTTGACCTTGCGGGGGTTCTCCTGGTGGGCGTAGTGCCCCGCGCCCGGAATCGATACCAGGGTCCGATCCGGTGACAGTCGCGCCCCACGGTGGACCGTGGCGGGCAGCAGATAGGGGTCGTGTTCGCCGCGCAGGCCGAGCACGGGGATGTCGATCGGGGTGCGCATGGTCGCCATGAAGCGCTTGCCGTCGGGACGCCACTGGCTGCGGAAGGCCCACCGCTGGTACTCCAGCGCGCTGTGCGCGGCGCCGGGGATCCGGATGGCGGTGCGCATCCGCGCCGCGGTCTCGGTGAATTCGGCCGTGCGCGACCAGGATTCGCTCACCCGCTCGCGCAGCATCCGCTCCACCTCGGCGCCGTCGCGGCGGGTGAGCAGATGTTCGGGGTAGCGCGGCAGCTGGTAGCGCAGGAAGTCGGGCAGCCAGGTGGCGCGCTGGGCGGGATCGCGCAGGACCGCGCTCTTGAGTGCCGCGGGATGCGGCGAGCTCACCACGGCGATCGAGCGGACCAGCCGGGGATGCAGGACCGCGGTGGCCCAGCAGACCAGGCCGCCCTCGGCGTGGCCGACGAGCGTGGCCTCGGTGTGGCCGAGCGCCCGGATGAGGCCGGCGATGTCACCGGCGAGGGTCCAGCCGTCGTAGCCGCGTGGCGGTTTGTCGCTGTCGCCGTAGCCGCGCAGGTCGACGGCGACGGTGCGATACCCGTGGTCGGCGAGCCCGGTCAGCTGATGCCGCCATGACCACCAGAAGTCGGCGAAGCCGTGCAGCAGCAGCACCAGCGGGGCATCGGAACGATCCGGCCCGTCGGCCTCGACGACGTGGAAGCGGATCCCGTTGGCGTGCACGTCCCGGTGCGTCCACGGCCCGTCGTAACGGACGCTGGACGGATCCGGGAATGAGTTGGACGACACGCCGGTCGAGCCTAGTAGGCGGGTCCGGCCGTCGCGACCGGGCCCGCCCGGCGCGTCATCGGCCGGCCGACTTCTCCAGCGCGGGAGCGTGCTCACTGTGGGTGAGCGCGGCAGGCAGCACCTCGGCGGTCTGCTTGAGCGAGTTGATCGTCTTCGCCGGCGCCCGCAGCTTGCGCACCTTGAGCCAGCCGAGGAAGGCCAGCAGCGCGGTGACTGCCACCATCAGCACGAACACGATCAGGAAGGCGGCCCAACGCCACAGGCCAACCCAGTCGAGCAGCTCGGCGAGGAAGAAGAAAAAGAAGAACGAGCTGAACAGCAGTACCACCAGCGCGAGAATGAAGAAAACGCTGCCGGTCAGGCCCTTGCGGACCTCGGCGGTGACCTCGGCCTTGGCCAGCGCCACCTCGGCGCGCACGAGGGTCGACATCTGTTCGGTCGCGTCGCGGACGAGGCTGCCGATGCTCGCCGATCCGGGCGGGTTGGCGTCGGTCAACGGGATGGAAGTGACCGTGCGACCGTCATTTCCGCCTTGGGTGTAACTCACTTCGTCGACCCTTCTCCCTGTCCTGGCACTACTAGGCCTCACTGTCCGGTTGTAACTCGTCCGCGTCGCGGCGCGCCTGGTGCACACGTCCTCGGCGCAACAGTAGCGCCGATCCGAGCAGCGATGCTGCCATGGAGGTCACCAGGACGGCGGCCTTCGCCAGATCGATGGCGTCGTCACCGACATCGGCCAGCGCGAGTTCCGCCACCAGCAGGCTAACGGTGAACCCGATCGCACCGAGTACCGACAGGGCGAACATGTCGCGATATTCCAGCGCCGCCGGTCGTTTCGCCCAGCCCAGCCGGATCGCGACCCAGCTGATTCCGAAGATGCCGATCGTCTTGCCCAGCAACAGTCCGAGGATGATCGCCAGCGACAGCCGGTCGGTGAACAGCGACCCGAACACCGCGCCGTTGAGCGGGACCCCGGAGGCGAACAACGCGAACAGCGGCACGCAGAAGCCGGCCGAGATCGGCTGCACGACATGCTCGAGATGGGTGGCGGGCGCGGTCTTCTCGCCGGGGTCCTTGCGCACCCTGGTCAACAACCCGAGCGCGACACCGGCCAGCGTCGGATGGATGCCCGCTTCGTGCAGCGCGTACCAGCAGACCAGCGCGATCGGAAGGTAGAACAGCGGAGTGTGCAGCCGCTGCCGTTGCGCCAGCGCCCAGGCCGCGCAGCAGGCGATGGCGACACCGAGCCACAGGATCGACAGCGACGCGGTGAACAGCACCGCGATGACGATGATCGCGAGCAGATCGTCGACAACGGCCAGGCTCAGCAGGAACACCCGCGCACTGGCCGGGATCCGCGAACCGGTCATGGCGAGTACGGCGAGCGCGAACGCGATGTCGGTGGCGACCGGGATAGCCCAGCCCTTGTCCATTCCTGGCACGCCGTAGCCGACCACGATCGCGATCAGGGCCGGGGTGACGACGCCGCCCACGGCGGCGATGATGGGCAGCGCGGCCCGCTTGGGGTCGGCCAGCTCGCCGACGACGAATTCGCGTTTGAGCTCGAGCCCGGCGACGAAGAAGAAGATCGCGAGCAGCCCGTCCTTGGTCCAGTCGGCCAGGGTGAGATCGAGGTGCAGCGCGGAGATGCTCAGATGGGTGTCGACCATCGTTTGATAGCTCGCGCCCCACGGTGAGTTCACCCAGATCAGCGCGATGGCCGCGGCGATGAGCAGCAATGCTCCACCGACGGTTTCGATGCGCAGATAGCGGGTCAGCTCATTACGAACACGGGTGATCACGGGCGGGCCTTCCGGCAGAGTCGACAGCGCTGCGGGCGCTCATCCCACCCTGCGGTGCCTCGGATTCACGACCGCATGCCGACCAGCCTTCCCGGCACACCGGTACGCAATTCTAACGGAGCCGGCCGGGGTGA
>NZ_JBHXMY010000314.1:0-6987 GCF_042720195.1 Nocardia sp. NPDC058497
GGGCACTTCAAACATCGCGTACCTGCTCGGGCTCGACTGGGTGCTCGCCGCACGCTATCAGGAGCTCGCCGCAAAGAAGGCCATGCGCAATCAGCTGAAAAAGGCGGTGAACGATCCGGTCTGGGGGCGGGTCGTCGGCAATTCCGCGGACCTGCGCGGCGAAATGTCGGTGCAGCAGTCGAAGATCGCCGAACTGCGCCGACAACTCGATTCGTTTCGGGTCGTGCCGCAATACGAGGCACTCAAGGAGCGGGCCGACGAACTGACCAGGCGAATCCACGAATTCGGTGAGCAGGACGCGCTCGACAGAATGAACCTGGATCGGCTCGAGCGGGCCATCGAAGAAGCGGTCGATCCCGAGGTCCGCTACCTGGAGCAGGTCTACGACCAGCTCGGTATCGCGCTACCGGACAGCACGCTGCGCCGATTCGACGAAGTCAAGCAGTTCCACGCCGCGGTGGTACGGAACCGCCGAACCTACCTGCGCGCCGAAGTCGAGGCCACCCGGGAAGGCTTGGCGTGGCGCAAGAACGAGCGTGCCAGGCTCGGTGCGGAGCAGGCGCAGATCCTGTCCGAGCTGAACTCCGGCGGTGCGCTGGAAGCGTTGACCATGCTCCAGGAAGCGCTGGCGCAGGAAGAGGCCAAACGGGGTGCGTTAGAGCATCGGTTGGAGGCCGCGCAGACCGTCGAGGCGAGCAGTCGCGAAATCGATGCCGCGCAGGCGCAACTGCGGCAGGAGATCGCCGTCGATCTGGAGGAGCGCCGCAGCCAGACCGACGAGGCGACACTGCTTTTCAACGATCTGGCCGGCAGGTTGTACGGCCACGAGCGCCCGGCGTTCCTCTCCATCGATCCGGGCCCGAGCAGTCTCGAGATCACCCCGAAGATCTTCAGCGACACCAGCCAGGGGATCAACAAGATGTCGATCTTCTGCTTCGACCTCACCATGGCGGTCATCGCGCATCGCGGCGGGCGCGGCCCGGACTTCCTCGTCCATGACAGCCACATCTTCGACGGAGTCGACGACCGGCAGCTCTCCAGCGCACTGACCGCCGCGGCCGAACTTGTCGACGACGAGCGCATGCAGTACATCGTCACCATGAACGAGGACGACCTACACAAGGCGCAACGGCTCGGCTTCGACAGCGAACCGTACGTGATCGAGCCCCGGCTGACCGACCGGGATGAAACCAGTGGGCTGTTCGGGTTCCGGTTCGACCAGTGACGAACGTGGGTGCGCCGCGCCCCGCCGAAGAAGCGCAATGCCACCGTCATCATCCTGGTGCTCTCCGGCCCTTTGCGCTGTGCGGTCCTGGCGGCTGCATCGCCGCGGTCTCCGGCACACCTCTCGGCAGTGGCCGTGTGGGTCGATCCCAAATTCCGGCGCTGCCGCCAAACGTCGGACGACCAGATTGTGCTGTGGCGACCGCGCCATGCATTCGGGGTGCACGCCCCGTCGTGAATGTCGCCGAAATCCTCCGGTGCTCCCGCGCGGAACTCCTCGGCAGTGACCAGACGTTTCGGGCGGTCGAACGGCACGGACATGGTTAGTATTCGGTCTTCACGGGCAGCCGCGGGCGATGTCGCGCAGGGTGGCGCTGTCGGCGGCGGTGATCGGCAAGTCGTAGCTGACGGCGACGGTGAGGTATTTGGCGGCGTAGAAGCAGTGGTTGGGGCGGGCGGGTGGGAGCCAGTCGGCGGGGGTGTCGTCGCCTTTGGTCTGGTTGGTGGACGCGCCGGTGGCCAGCAGGTTCACCGACAGGTCGTTGGCGAAGCGCAGTCTGCGGTCGGGTGGCCAGTGGGCGGCGCCCATGTCCCAGGCCGCGGCCAGCGGGTAGACGTGGTCGATCTGGATGCGGCCGCCGTCGGACTTGCGGAAGGTGAGGTCGGTGCCCGTGTACGGGTCGGTGAGCACGCCCTCGACGACCACGCACCGGCCGCGCCGCACCACCTCCCGCAGCTGGGCGGCGAGCACATTGTTGCGGGTGTCGCAGCCGTCGTGGCCGCCCGGCGCGTCGGTGTCGTCGGACCAGGCGGTGCCGAACACGCATGCCTGGCCCGGCTTGCAGCCGCGTTCATACCCGCCGGGGCGTGGCCGGGCGGCGATCACCCGCACCCGGTCGAGCAGCGCGCTCACCTCGGCGCGCGTCGGACTGCCGGGTGCGGGCAGCACCGGATCGTCCGGTGTGAGCACAGCGCAACCGGCGACCACGAGCACCGTGCCGAGCAGCCAAGCCCATTTCCGCATACCTGCAGGTTGTAGCCGGTGGCACCGACAGATATGCCGAACGGGCTACAACCAGGCGCGCGCCAGGATGTCGTCGGCGGCCACTTCACTGGCATGGGGTGGGAACCGCGTCGCCGCGATCGAGGAGATGTGCGTGCCGTCGTGGCCGACCAGCCACGAACCGCCACGGTCCTCGCACTCGGCGATCTTGGCGAACACGGTGAGCAGGAAAATGATCGAATCGCGCGGATCGACGGTGTGTGCCAGGCGCTGGGATTCGCCGGGTCTGGACAGGTCGAGCCACACGCCGGACTGGCCGTCCAGGCGCATGCCGACGATCTTTCCGGTATCGATGAACGTGAATTTGCGCCGTTCCCACGGGGTTGTCGGGGTATAGCTCTGCTCGAGAACCTGGAGCAGAATCGTCATCACTGCCCTCCGCACGCATACAAGGGGTTCATCGGCCGAGCCGGAGCGAGCCCGGTTCGCCTGGGTCGGTATGTAGTTGTCGCCGGTGGGTGGTCCGGCCCGTGACCAGGGGATACCCCAGTATGTTCCGGGATCGGCGAGAAATCCAGGGGAGGTCGGGCGCGCCGGGTGTCGGTGCCGCCTGCTTGGATGGTCCCCATGCTGCACGGTCTGTGGTCCCCCGGGGCCGGCCTGCTGCTGTGGCACGACGGGGAACCAGTCGCCGTCGGTTCGGTGCTCGGCGACATCCTGGAGCGGGCCAGGTTCCGGCACCGCGCCCAGGTGCTGGTCGTCGATGCCGCAGGGCACGCCGACACCGCCGAGGTACGCGCGCACGCGCTCGCGCCGCCCACGGCGGCCGTTGTGCTGCGCAGCCGACTGCCCCGCGAGAACATCTCCGGCGATCTGCGCTTCCTCGGGCACGTCGCCCGCGGCGTCGAACGGTGGGTGCGGGCGGGCCGGGTGGTGCCGCAGGTCGAGCGGGCCGACGGTCAGTGGTGGGTGCGCTGGCGGCTGGTCGGCGGACAGCGGCAGCGGGCGTGGCTGGCCGAGCTGGCGGCCGCGATGCCCGCGGCGCTGCGGGTCGCCGGGTCGCCCGCCGCCGTGCTCGACGACCTGGTCACCGAGCTCACCGACCCCATCGCCCGCGAATACCTCGCGCACCGCACGATGACGCACCCGATCCTGCGGGCCCTCGTCGGCGACACCCCGCTCGACGTCGGCTCCTACCGGCTGGCCGAGACCCTGGGGCAGTGGCGGGCAGGCTACGCCGCCGACGAACCCGAACTCGTCCTGCGCCTGTGCGAACCCGACGGCGAATTCGGCACCGCCGACGAATCGGTGGCGCTGTGGCGGCTGCAGGTCTGCCTGCGTCCTGTCGACGACGCACCGAAACCTGTTGCGCTCGACGATGATCCGGTCCTGGTTCGTACCGCCGCCGAGAAGCTCGGCCATGCGCGCAAGGCCTACCCGCGCTTGCGTGACCTGCCCACCGACCCGCGCGGCCTCGACCTGCTGCTGCCCACCGAGGTCGTCGCCGACCTGGTCGCCCACGGCGCGCACGCCCTGCAGGAGGCGGGGATCCGGCTGCTGCTGCCGCGTGCCTGGAATATCGCCGAACCGAGCATGCGGCTGCGGGTGAGCAGCCCGGCCGCCGCCGAATCCACCGTCGGACTGAGCGGATTGCTGTCCTACCGCTGGGAATTGGCGCTCGGTGACCTCGTCCTCACCAAACCCGAGATGGAACGGCTGATCCGCAGCAAATCGGACCTGGTGCAGCTGCGCGGAGAATGGGTGCAGGCCGACCACCGGGTACTGGCCGCGGCCGCCCGCTATGTCGCGATGCACGCCGACGACACCCCGATCACCCTCGCCGACATGATCGGCGAACTCGCCGCCGAACGCGTCGACAATGTGCCGGTCACCGAGGTCACCGCCGACGGCTGGGCGGCCGAATTGTTCGCCAGGGAGGGCGAACCCGAGCCTGTCTCGGTGCCGATCGGCCTGAAGGCTGAGCTGCGCCCCTACCAGGAGCGTGGGCTGAGCTGGTTGGCCACGATGAGCCGGCTCAACTGCGGCGCGATCCTGGCCGACGACATGGGCCTCGGTAAAACCGTGCAGGTGCTGGCACTGCTGGCACACGAACGCGAGTCCGCCGCCCGGGTCGACGAGGGCCGATTGCTGTCGGCCGGAGCGGGTGCGGTCGCGTCGACCCGCCGGGTGGCGTCGGCCCGTCGGCGTGCGGGTGCCGCAGCCGACAGCGGCGGGATGCTGCAGGCCGGTGAGCTCGAAGTCGTGGCTGACCAAGGTGGACAGGCCGATTCGCGGCATGGTGCGGGGGCGGCTCAGGTCGGGCCGACGCTGCTGGTGTGCCCGATGTCGGTGGTAGGCAACTGGCAGCGGGAAGCGCAGCGGTTCACCCCCGACCTGCGGGTGCTGGTCCACCATGGGCCAGGACGGCTGACCGGTGCGGAATTCGCTGCGGCGGTGGCAGAGTCGGATCTCGTTGTCACCACCTACTCTCTGCTGGCCCGCGACGCGACCCTGCTCAGCGAACAGCAGTGGGAGCGGGTCGTGCTCGACGAGGCCCAGCACATCAAGAACGCGGCCACCCGGCAGTCGCGAGCCGCCCGCGCACTGCACGCTCGACATCGGCTGGCGCTCACCGGAACTCCGGTGGAGAACCGCCTGGAGGAACTACGGGCCCTGTTCGACTTCGCCATGCCGAAACTGCTCGGCAGCCCGCAATCCTTCCGGGCGAAGTTCGCGGTGCCGATCGAACGTGAACGCGACCAGCAGGCCGTCGACCGGCTGCGATTGATCACCGATCCGTTCGTGCTGCGCAGGCTCAAGACCGATCCGGCGGTCATCAACGACCTGCCGGAGAAGCTGGAGATGACGGTGCGGGCCAACCTCACCGTCGAACAGGCCGCCCTCTACCAGGCAGTGGTCGACGACATGCTCGCGAAACTGAAGGACGCGAAAGGCATGGCGCGCAAGGGTGCCGTGCTCGGCGCGCTGACCCGGCTCAAGCAGGTCTGCAACCATCCCGCGCACTTCCTCGGCGACGGTTCGCCGATCCTGCGCCGCGGCAGTCACCGCTCCGGCAAGCTGGCCCTGGTCGAGGACGTGCTCGACGCGGTCATCGCCGACGGCGAGAAGGCCCTGTTGTTCACCCAGTTCCGCGAATTCGGCGACCTGGTGCTGCCGTACCTCACCGAGCGCTTCGGCACGCCGGTTCCGTTCCTGCACGGCGGCGTCACCAAGCAGCGCCGCGACGACATGGTGACCGGTTTCCAGGGCGAGCACGGCCCGCCGCTGATGCTGCTCTCGCTCAAGGCGGGCGGCACCGGCCTCAACCTGACCGCCGCCAATCACGTGATCCACCTGGACCGCTGGTGGAATCCGGCGGTGGAGAACCAGGCCACCGACCGCGCGTTCCGGATCGGCCAGCAGCGCGCGGTGCAGGTCCGCAAGCTGGTCTGCGTCGACACCATCGAGGAGCGGATCGACGAGATGATCAGCGGCAAGAAGCAATTGGCCGAACTGGCGGTCGGCGCGGGGGAGAACTGGATCACCGAACTGAGCACCGACGAACTGCGCGAACTGTTCACTCTCGGCGCCGAGGCGGTGGGTGACTAGTGGCCGATTTCAGTCAGTTCGGTCCGCGCAGGCCGGTGACCGGCGGCGCCCAGGCCCGCGGCGGCTTCGGCCGGACCTGGTGGGGCAGGTCGCTGCTGGAGGCGGTGGAGAAGGTCGCCGACGCGGGCAGGCTCTCGCGCGGGCGCACCTACGCCAGGGTCGGCCAGGTGGTGAACTACCGGATCGAACGCGGCGCCGTCTCCGCGGAGGTGCAGGGCAGCCAGCCCAGCCCGTTCACCTCGGTGCTGGCGATGCGCCCGCTGCGCGAGGAAGAGGTCGAGCTGCTGCTCGCCGAGATCAGGGAGGCGCCGGGCATGCTCACCGAGATCGCCTCCGGCGCACTGCCACCCGCCCTCGGCCCGCACCTGCTGCCGACCACCGCCGCCGAGCTCGACTTCTCCTGCAGCTGTCCGGACATGGGCTGGCCGTGCAAGCACGTCGCCGCGGTCTGCTACCTGCTCGCCGAACGACTCGACGAGCAACCGAGCGAGATCCTCACCCTGCGCGGCCTCGACCTGGACACCCTCATCGGCGGCGTCGAGAAATCCACCCGCACCACCGAAGCCGGCGATCCGTACGGCGATCTGCTCACGCTTCCCGAACTGCCGCGCATCGAATTCCATGCCGTCATCGAGGATCTCGACCCGATCCCGCTGCGCCGCGCCCTGCGGATGTCGGCCGAGGACGAGCAGATCGCCGCCACCGGCCTGCGCGAATTACGTTCGCTCTACCCGGAATTCGACAGTTGAGAATGCGTGGTGAATTCCTTCCGGCCGCTGCCATCGAGTGCAAAAACCGGCGACCTTTAGCCCGCTTCTCGAGACCAGGACCGGCTTCTGTCGGGGGACTGGACCCAGTCTGGGGGATCAGCTGCCGAGATTACGGTCGCCTCGCCGGCCGCCAGTGACCGACCAGCGCAACCGGTGCACGAAATGACATCGACCGCCCATTCCTCGCTACCGGTCCCGGACTCGTCTGCGGGAAAGAAGGTGTCGTATTGTATTTCTGCGGTGCACCCGTCATTCCAACCTACATGTACCACGCCTTGCTGTGCCAGGCTGAGTATAGCCCGCAACCCCTCGCACTCGATTTCAATCATCAATTACGGCCTCGCTGGAACGATGTGTATGGCTGTCTCTTATACACCTCTT
>NZ_JBHXMY010000315.1:0-6981 GCF_042720195.1 Nocardia sp. NPDC058497
GTACGCATGGTCAGCTGGGTACCCGGCTCACCGATGGACTGGGCGGCGACGATACCGACGGCCTCGCCGATGTCGACCAGCTTGCCGGTGGCCATCGAGCGGCCGTAGCAGGTGGCGCAGACGCCGGTGCCGGTGGTGCAGGTCAGCACGGAGCGGACCTTCACCTCGGTGATACCGGCCTCGAGCAGCGCCTCCAGGGCCGGGTCGCCGAGATCGGCGCCCTTGGCCACGACGACATTGCCGCCGGCGTCGACCGCGTCGGTCGCCAGGGTGCGAGCGTAGGTCGAGGTCTCGACGTGCGCGTCCCGGATGAGCGAGCCGTCGGCCTGCTTCTCCGCGATCGGCACGACGATGCCGCGCTCGGTGCCACAGTCGTGCTCACGCACGATGACGTCCTGGGAGACGTCCACCAGACGACGGGTCAGGTAACCCGAGTCGGCGGTACGCAGCGCGGTGTCGGCCAGACCCTTACGAGCACCGTGGGTGTTGATGAAGTACTCGAGCACGGTCAGGCCCTCACGGAACGAGGACTTGATCGGGCGCGGGATGAACTCACCCTTGGGGTTCGTCACCAGACCCTTCATACCGGCGAGGGTACGAGTCTGGGTGAAGTTACCGGTCGCACCCGAGTCGACGATCGTGATGATCGGGTTGTCGGCCGGGTAGTGCTGACGCAGCGCCGTACCGACCTCTTCGGTCGCTTCCTGCCAGATCTTGACCAGGGCGTTGTTGCGCTCCTGGTGATCGAGCGCACCACGCTGGTACTTCTTCTCGATCTGATCCGCCATGGCCTCGTACCGCTCCATGATGTCGGCCTTCTCCGGCGGAACGAGCACGTCCGACATGGAGACGGTGACACCCGAACGCGTGGCCCAGTAGAAGCCGGCGTCCTTGAGCTTGTCGACGGTCTGCGCGACGACGATCATCGGGTAGCGCTCGGCCAGATCGTTGATGATCGTGGCCTGCCGCTTCTTCGGCATCGGCTCGTTGATGAACGCGTAGTCCGCCGGGAGCAGATCGTTGAACAGCACGCGACCAAGGGTGGTCTCGGCAAGCCACGCGTCACCGCGGTGCCAGCCCTCCGGGAAGAGCTCCGCCTCGATCTCGCGCGGCGGGCGCTGCTCGGTGAGGCGCACCTTGATCATCGAACGCACGGTCAGCTCACCGCGGTCGACGGCCATCTGGGCCTCGGCGGGCGAGGAGTACACGCCGTACTCCGGCTCGTCCTTGCCGCCGGCCCGGTAGGTGCCGACGCCCTTCTCGTCGAGACGAGTCAGGTAGAACAGGCCGGTCACCATGTCCAGACGCGGCATCGCCAGCGGGCGACCCGACGCCGGGGACAGGATGTTGTTCGACGACAGCATCAGGATGCGCGCCTCGGCCTGCGCCTCCGCCGACAGCGGCAGGTGCACGGCCATCTGGTCACCGTCGAAGTCGGCGTTGAACGCCTCACACACCAGCGGGTGCAGCTGGATGGCCTTGCCTTCGACCAGCTGCGGCTCGAAGGCCTGGATACCCAGACGGTGCAGGGTGGGCGCGCGGTTCAGCAGCACCGGGTGCTCGGCGATGACCTCTTCGAGGACATCCCACACCTGGGGACGCTGACGCTCGACCATCCGCTTGGCGGACTTGATGTTCTGCGCGTGGTTGAGATCGACCAGACGCTTCATGACGAACGGCTTGAACAGCTCGAGCGCCATCAGCTTCGGCAGACCGCACTGGTGCAGCTTGAGCTGCGGGCCGACCACGATGACCGAACGGCCCGAGTAGTCGACACGCTTGCCGAGCAGGTTCTGACGGAAACGACCCTGCTTGCCCTTGAGCAGATCGCTCAGCGACTTCAGCGGGCGGTTACCCGGACCGGTGACCGGACGGCCACGACGGCCGTTGTCGAACAGCGCGTCGACGGACTCCTGCAGCATCCGCTTCTCGTTGTTGACGATGATCTCGGGCGCACCCAGATCGATCAGTCGCTTGAGGCGGTTGTTGCGGTTGATCACGCGGCGGTACAGGTCGTTCAGGTCGGAGGTGGCGAAACGGCCACCGTCGAGCTGAACCATCGGGCGCAGCTCCGGCGGGATCACCGGAACGGCGTCGAGCACCATGCCCATGGGCGAGTTGCCGTTGGCCTGGAAGGCCGCGACGACCTTGAGCCGCTTGAGCGCGCGCAGCTTCTTCTGGCCCTTGCCCGAGCGAATGGTCTCGCGCAGGTTCTCGGCCTCGGCGGCGATGTCGAAGTTCTCCATCAGCTTCTGGATGGACTCCGCACCCATGGCGCCGGTGAAGTACTCGCCGTAACGGTCGACGAGCTCGCGGTAGAGCACCTCGTCGACGATGAGCTGCTTGACCGACAGCTTGGTGAAGGTCGTCCAGATCTCGTCGAGGCGGTCCAGCTCACGCTGGGACCGGTCGCGCAGCTGACGCATCTCGCGCTCGCCGCCGTCCTTGACCTTGCGACGCACGTCGGACTTGGCGCCCTCGGCTTCCAGCTCGGCCAGGTCGGCCTCGAGCTTCTGCGCGCGGGCCTCGAGATCGGCGTCGCGCTGGTCGGCGACAGCCTTCTTCTCGACCTCCATCTCGGCTTCGAGGGTGCTGAGCTCGTTGTGGCGCAGCTCCTCGTCGACACCGACGATGACGTAGGCGGCGAAGTAGATGATCTTCTCGAGATCCTTCGGCGCCAGGTCGAGCAGGTAGCCCAGGCGCGACGGAACACCCTTGAAGTACCAGATGTGGGTGACCGGTGCGGCCAGCTCGATGTGGCCCATCCGCTCACGACGCACCTTGGCGCGAGTCACCTCGACGCCACAGCGCTCACAGATGATGCCCTTGAAGCGGACGCGCTTGTACTTGCCGCAGTAGCACTCCCAGTCCCGGGTGGGGCCGAAGATCTTCTCGCAGAAGAGCCCGTCCTTCTCCGGCTTGAGCGTGCGGTAGTTGATGGTCTCCGGCTTCTTGACCTCGCCATAGCTCCACTGGCGGATGTCTTCAGCGGTGGCCAGGCCGATCCGGAGTTCATCGAAGAAGTTGACGTCTAGCACGTAACTTCCTTTCCCCTGTTCGGGTCGAATTCGAGCAAAAAGTTCACTAGTTATCGATCGCGGGTCCGCGGGCGGCTGCCGAAACAGCCACCCGCGTCACCACCTAGTTCGCCAAATCGTCGACGGTGGCCGCTTCGTTCCTGGACAGGTTGAGGCCCAGGTTCGCCGCGGCGCGCTCCAGATCCTCGTCGTCGCCGTCGCGCATCTCGATCGCGGCGCCGTCCGAGGACAGCACTTCCACGTTGAGGCACAGCGACTGGAGTTCCTTGAGGAGCACCTTGAACGACTCCGGAATGCCCGGCTCCGGAATGTTCTCGCCCTTGACGATCGCCTCGTAGACCTTCACACGGCCCACCACGTCGTCGGACTTGATGGTCAGGAGCTCCTGCAGCGTGTACGCCGCACCGTAGGCCTGCATGGCCCAGCACTCCATCTCACCGAAACGCTGACCACCGAACTGCGCCTTACCACCCAGCGGCTGCTGCGTGATCATCGAGTACGGACCGGTCGAACGGGCGTGGATCTTGTCGTCGACCAGGTGGTGCAGCTTCAGGATGTACATGTAACCGACCGCGACCGGGTACGGGAACGGCTCGCCGGAGCGGCCGTCGAACAGGGTCGCCTTGCCGTTCTCGTCGACCATGCGCTCACCGTCACGGTTCGGCAGGGTCGAGCCGAGCAGACCGGTCAGCTCGTCATCCTTGGCGCCGTCGAACACCGGGGTGGCGATGTTCGAGTCGGCCGGGGCACCCAGCATCTCCTCGGGCAGCGAGGCCGCCCAGTCCGGACGGGTGCCGTCGGTGGCCACGTCGACATTCCAGCCGGCCTTGCCGATCCAGCCCAGGTGGGTCTCGAGGATCTGGCCGATGTTCATACGACGCGGAACACCGTGGGTGTTCAGGATGATGTCGATCGGGGTGCCGTCGGGCATGAACGGCATGTCCTCGACGGGGAGGATCTTGCCGATGACGCCCTTGTTGCCGTGGCGGCCGGCGAGCTTGTCGCCGTCCTGGATCTTGCGCTTCTGGGCCACGTAGACGCGGACCAGCTCGTTGACACCGGGAGGCAGATCGTCGTCGTCCTCGCGCGAGAACACGCGGATGCCGATGACCTTGCCGGACTCACCGTGGGGCACCTTCAGCGAGGTGTCGCGCACCTCGCGCGCCTTCTCACCGAAGATCGCGCGGAGCAGGCGCTCCTCGGGGGTCAGCTCGGTCTCGCCCTTCGGGGTGACCTTGCCGACCAGGATGTCGCCGTCGCGGACCTCGGCACCGATGCGGATGATGCCGCGCTCGTCCAGGTCGGCCAGCACCTCGTCGGAGACGTTCGGGATGTCCCGGGTGATCTCCTCGGCGCCCAGCTTGGTGTCGCGGGCGTCGATCTCGTGCTCTTCGATGTGGATCGAGGTGAGAACGTCCTCTTCCACGAGGCGCTGCGACAGGATGATCGCGTCCTCGTAGTTGTGGCCTTCCCACGGCATGACGGCGACGAGCAGGTTCTTGCCCAGCGCCATCTCACCGTTCTCGGTGCAGGGGCCGTCGGCCAGAACCTGGCCCTTCTCCACCCGCTGACCCTCGTCCACGATCGGACGCTGGTTGGAGCAGGTGCCCTGGTTCGAGCGGTTGAACTTGCGCATCCGGTAGGACTTGCGGCTGCCGTCGTCGGCCATCACGGTGACGTAGTCGGCCGAGACCTCCTCGACCACACCCGGCTTCTCGTTCACCACGACATCGCCGGCGTCCACCGCGGCGCGCAGCTCCATACCGGTGCCAACGATCGGTGACTCGGAACGGATCAGCGGCACGGCCTGACGCTGCATGTTCGCGCCCATGAGGGCACGGTTGGCGTCGTCGTGCTCGAGGAACGGGATCATGGCCGTCGCGACCGACACCATCTGGCGCGGCGAGATGTCCATGTAGTCGACCTGAGCCGGCGTCACGAACTCGACCTCTTCGCCCGCACGGCGGACGAGGACCTTCTCCTCGAGGAAGCGGCCCTCGGCGTCGACCGGGGAGTTGGCCTGCGCGCGAACGTAGCGGTCTTCCTCGTCGGCGGTCAGGTACTTGACCTCGTCGGTCACCTTGCCGTCGATGACCCGGCGGTACGGGGTCTCGATGAAGCCGAACGGGTTGACCCGCGCGTACACCGACAGCGAACCGATCAGGCCGATGTTCGGGCCTTCCGGGGTCTCGATCGGGCACATGCGGCCGTAGTGCGACGGGTGGACGTCACGGACTTCCAGGCCGGCGCGCTCACGGGACAGACCACCGGGGCCCAGCGCCGACAGGCGGCGCTTGTGGGTCAGACCCGACAGCGGGTTGTTCTGGTCCATGAACTGCGACAGCTGGGAGGTTCCGAAGAACTCCTTGATCGCGGCGACGACCGGGCGGATGTTGATCAGGGTCTGCGGCGTGATCGCCTCGACGTCCTGAGTCGTCATCCGCTCGCGGACCACGCGCTCCATGCGGGACAGGCCCACCCGGATCTGGTTCTGGATCAGCTCGCCGACGGTGCGCAGACGACGGTTGCCGAAGTGGTCGATGTCGTCGATCTCGACGGGGACCTCTTCGCCGCCGGGGGCGGTCATCGTGCGGTCACCCGCGTGCAGACGCACCAGGTACTCGATGGTGTCGACGATGTCTTCCTTGGTCAGCACCGAGGAGGTCACCGGCTCGTGCACGTGGATGCCGAGCTTCTTGTTGATCTTGTAGCGACCGACGCGCGCCAGGTCGTAGCGCTTCTCCTTGAAGAACAGGTTCTCCAGCAGGGTCTGCGCGGACTCCTTGGTCGGCGGCTCGCCCGGACGCAGCTTGCGGTAGATGTCGAGCAGCGCCTCGTCCTGGCCGGGCGTGCTGTCCTTCTCCAGGGTGGACATCATGATCTCGGAGAAGCCGAAACGCTCGACGATCTCCTCGGTGGTCCAGCCCAGCGCCTTGAGCAGCACGGTGACCGGCTGACGGCGCTTGCGGTCGATGCGGACACCGACGGTGTCGCGCTTGTCGACGTCGAACTCCAGCCACGCGCCGCGCGACGGGATGACGCGCACGCTGTGCAGGTCCTTCTCGGTGGCCTTGTCGATGCTGTGATCGAAGTAGACGCCCGGGGAGCGGACCAGCTGCGAGACGACGACGCGCTCGGTGCCGTTGATGATGAAGGTGCCCTTGTTGGTCATCATGGGGAAATCGCCCATGAAGACCGTCTGGCTCTTGATCTCGCCGGTGTTGTTGTTGATGAACTCCGCGGTGACGAACAACGGCGCCGCGTAGGTCATGTCCTTCTCTTTGCACTCATCGATAGAGGCCTTGACCTCTTCGAAGCGCGGATCGGAGAACGACAGGGACATCGAACCGGAGAAGTCCTCGATCGGCGAGAGCTCCTCGAGCACCTCCTCCAAGCCGCCCGCGAGACCGACGTCGCCGCGTGCGGCCGCCTTCTCACGCCAGTCGGGAGTACCGACCAACCAGGCGAACGAGTCCGTTTGTAGGTCGAGAAGTCCGGGCACCTCCAAGGGCTCACGGATCTTCGCGAACGAAACCCTCAACGGGGCTCCGGGGATTCCAGCCTTGGTCTGGGTGGAGACTGCCAAGATGCGTCCTTCCAGCACCTCACGCGCGTCGCGTGGTGGTCCGCGACCGTCGCTTGTCTGCTACGAATTCCGCTGGTTACAACCCGAACGAAACCCGAACAGGCAGCAGCGGAAGTAACACCGGAAGGTGGAACTTACGAGTGCGAATCAAGGTGTGGACAGGAGGCAGCCAGCGCAACGTCCAAACTTACACCCACATACACGGGGGTGTCAACGTACCATCCGTGCGACCGCTCACACGGCAAACGCGCCGAACTCCCGTGACGAGGGCCGCGGCGGAATTTGTGGGCGCTTAAGCCCCGGTGACATCTGACGCTGGGGTTTATATGGTGTAGTTTCGCGGGGGGCGCGGTCACA
>NZ_JBHXMY010000316.1:0-6976 GCF_042720195.1 Nocardia sp. NPDC058497
CACCCCCGGGCCCCGGGGGGGCGAGTAGCCGCCCGAGTTTTTGTGTTGGTGTGTGGGGGGGCGGGTGTTTTTTTAAACCCACCGCCCGGGGGGGCGGGGGGGGGGCGGGCCCGCGCGCCCCCCCCCCCCGCTTCCGATCAGCCCTGGCCGAGCATGCCGCGCATCGTGGTGATCTCGGCCTCCTGAGCGGCCACGATGGCCGTCGCGAGCTGCCGGGATTCCGGGTTGACGCCGCCGGCGAGCTCGGTACGCGCCATGTCGACCGCGCCCTCGTGATGGTCGATCATCATCTCCAGCCACTGCTTGTCGAACTCGGCGCCCTGGGCGGACTGCAGTGCGGTCATCTGGGCGTCGGTCATCATGCCAGGCATGTCGTGACCGCCGTGGCCTTCGCTCGCACTCGGTGCGGGCTTGCCGAAGGACGCCAGCAGACCGGTGATCTGCTGCATCTCCGGCGCCTGCGCCTTCTCCACCTCCGCGGCCAGCGCGATGAGCTGCTGGTTCTGGGTGTGGCTCGGCACCATCTTCGCCATCTCGACGGCCTGCGCGTGGTGCGGGTACATCATCTGCAGGAAGGTGACGTCGGCGTCGTTGAAGTCGGTGCGGGCCGCGGCCGTCGCGCTGGTCGCGCTCGCCGAGCTGGTCGACGAGTGGGTGTCGTGCGTCGCGGAATCGGTGTCGTCGCCGCAGGCGGCGAGCAGCAGGACGCTCGCGGCGGAGACGGCGAGGACGGTGGCGCGGGTACGGGTGATGAACATCGGTGATCCTCCTGGGGATTCTGGTGACGGTGAGATGGGTTGGACCGCCGCCGGGCACACCGGTGGCGGTCGGCCTGTCAGATCCGCAGAATTGCCAGTTGCGCGAGGGAGAGAACGGTCCACGGCGGTGGGCGTTCGCGCCTGCCACGCCACGGCCGCGCGCTCGCGTGGCCGGTCGTCGCGATGTCGTTCGTGAGCCGGTAGAGCAGTACCAGCGTCAAAGCGGCGGCCAGTGCGGCGAGGACGAAGACGCAGGAATGGACGGCGGAATGCTCGCCGCAGCCCGCGGCCCCGCAGCCGGTATCCGCGCCGTGCTTGTCCTCGGTGGGGGCCGCGGCCAGCACGATCTCGGTGGCGGGGTCGGAGAAGTGGATCGGGCCGCCGGTAGGGACGTCGTGCGCAGCGGTGCTCGCGCGTGATGACTCGGTGGCCATGGCGTGCGGTGAGGCGGCGGTGCTTTCGTGCGCTGAGTCGGTGGTCATGGCGTGCGACGACGCGGCGGTGCTCGCGTGCGATGAGTCGCCGGCGGATGGGTGCGGTGACGCGGCGGTGCCTGCGTGCGACGACTCCGCCGTGGACGCGTGCGCGGTGCCGAAGACCGCCGAGTGCATGGCGACGATCCCGGCCAGCAGCATCAGCACGGCGAGCACCCTGGCGATGCCGGGTGCGCGCTCGAGCGAATGCTGATCGATCACGGCACCGAGTCTAACCAGCGCGGTCGGGCTGCCGGAAATACCCCGACACGGTAGGGGTAGTTACCCGGTGGCGATGTCGACGACCAGCCGCGGCGGGTCCGTCAGCACGGTGACGGTGAACGGCGGCCGATCGGCGTCGATGCCGACGAAGGACTGCGTCGCGCCTTCGTAGACCAGGGTCTTGTAGACGCCGGTGATGCCGGGGACGCCGGGATCGGTCACCGGGTCTGGTCCCGAATACGCCGGGGCGGTCGAGTCGAACGGGTAGACGGACCCGAGGATGCGCACCTCCAGGATCGAACTGCCCGCCACGTCGACGGTCTTGCCGCTGCCGTCCTGGACCGCGCGGTCGGTGTACTCGACCCGCCAGCCCGGGGTGCCGGTGCCGCCGAGGGCGAAGACCACCCGGTCGAAGCCCTCCTGTCGGCCGATCCGGATATCGGTGACGGTCAGCGCGGCGCCGGTGGAGGCATCGCCCGACTTGGGCGCGTTGTCGGTCGGCACCTCGCCGGTGGCGTCGGCGAAGGTGCTGGTGGTGCTCGTCGGCGCGGTGGTGGCGACCGGCGCGGTGTCGGTGCCGCAGCCTGACACCGTCAGCGCCGCGATGGCGACCATGCCGAACACGAGAGCGTTACGCATGAGGCTGATGGTACTCAGCACGGGTGCGGCGGCGGGCGAACCGACGCAGGGCGTGTTCGGGCTACGGCAAGTTTGCTGGGGAACGGGCGAGGGATCTGGGCGGCCCGATCTGCGCAGGGGCATCGGCTGAGCGGCGGCGGCGACGCGATCGCCGCGGGGCGCCTTGCGTTCGAGGTGGACCAGACGAGGCCGATCTGGTCCAGAAACAGCGGTCGAAACAGTGGGGAACAACGGGATTCGTGAGATCGGCCTGCTCGAGCCGATCTGCAAGGATGTCGCAAATCGATGGAAGCTGTTCGTGCCCACCGGAGTACGTGCTAGGACATCGCACTGTGAGCAAGGCCACGGGCGGATATCAGGGCCGGATGTGACGGTGGGGCAACGATCTAGCACACTTGTCGCGTGGACAGAGTCGAGGACGTATTCACCCGGCTGCGCCGGTATCCGGATGTGGAGGCGCCGAACCTCTATGCCGTCGACGCCGCCGACCGGCTACTCCTCGATACCGCCGCGGATGCCTTGGCGGCGGCGGGTAGCGGCGAGGTTGCGGTGATCGGCGACGCCTACGGCGCCCTCACCGTCGGCGCGGCGACCCGGCACGATCTGACCGGTCTGCGCGTACATCAGGACCTGCTCACCGGGGAACTCGCGCTGGCTGCCAATGCCAAGAACCTCGGGCTGACCGATCGCTACACCGCGCACGGTCTCGACGCCGAGTTGCTGACCGGCGCGCGGGTCGTGTTGATGCGTCTGCCGCGGATGCTGTCCGGCCTGGCCGAGATCGCCGAGACCATCGCCCGCTACGCCGCCGAGGATGTCGTCGTGTTCGCG
Source organism: Nocardia sp. NPDC058497 (assembly GCF_042720195.1). Classification (NCBI taxonomy): domain Bacteria; kingdom Bacillati; phylum Actinomycetota; class Actinomycetes; order Mycobacteriales; family Nocardiaceae; genus Nocardia; species Nocardia sp. NPDC058497. The sequence continues at coordinate 2,924 of NZ_JBHXMY010000316.1, forward strand.
GGCGGGCGCGACAAGTACCTGACCCCGGCCATGAACGAGGTGCTCGCCGAATCGTTCGGGCAGGTGCGCGCGGGCCGTGGCAGACAGAAGTCACGGGTGCTGGTGGTGAGCGAGCCGCTGCCGGTCGGTGAGGCGCGGTTCCCGGTGGCCGAGCACATCGCCGAGATCGACGGCGAGGTCCTCGCCTACGGCGCCGCGTTCTCCGGCCCGCGCCTCGACATCGGCACCCGCTTCCTGCTCGAGCACCTGGACCGGATGAAGCCCGACGCCCGCGAGGCCATCGACCTCGGTTGCGGCACCGGCATCCTCGCGGTGGCGCTGGCCAAGTCGCGCCCGCGCATCCGGGTCGTCGGGACCGACCAGTCCGCCGCCGCGGTCGCCTCGGCCAGGGCCACCGCGGCCGCCAACGGCGTGGCCGACCGGGTGACGGTGGTGCGCGACGACGCCATGTCCTCGGCCGCCGACAACAGTGCCGACCTGGTGCTGTGCAATCCGCCGTTCCACGTCGGCGCCGCAGTGCACACCGGCTCGGCGATCAAGATGTTCGCCGAGACCGGCCGGGTGCTGCGGCCGGGCGGCGAGCTGTGGACGGTCTACAACTCGCACCTGAACTATCGGGGAGTGGTCGAACGGATGGTCGGGCGCACCGATGTGATCGGGCGGAACCAGAAGTTCACGGTGACGCGGTCTGTTCGTGGCCTGCGCGACGTACAACGATAGAGCCGGTCAAACGCGGTAGAGTCCGATTTGTCCGAACGGACGGGTGACCGCAGGCCGGGAACTTTGTCCGATCGTGGCGCGTTGAACAGGCAGTTGGAGCTGTACAGCGACTATTCACTCCAAGAAAGGCGCACGGTGCGTACCTCATCGAATCCGGTGTTCAAGAACTTACCTCGCCAGGAGGGTGTCGGCGGTTACGCGAACTTCGGTTCGGGCGTCGCCGGCGCGGGCCAGCTGGGCAACCAGCAGTACGGACAGCAGCAGTACGGCGAGTACGGGCAGCAGTACGGCCAGCAGTTCCAGCAGGCCCCCGCCACCCGCGCGATGACCATCGACGACGTGGTCACCAAGACCGGCATCACCCTCGCGGTGCTGACCGTCACGGCGATCATCTCGTTCGCGCTGTCCTCGGCGAACCCCTCGCTGGCCCCGCTGTTCGTCATCGGCGGCGGTCTGATCGGCTTCGTGCTGGTCATGGTCGCGACCTTCGGCCGCAAGATGGACAACCCCGCGATCGTGCTGTCCTACGCGGCCTTCGAGGGTCTGTTCCTCGGCGCGCTGTCGCTGATGTTCACCGACGTCACCTTCGGCGGTGTCGGCGGTAGCGCCCTGATCGGTCAGGCGGTGCTCGGCACGTTCGGCGTGTTCTTCGGCATGCTCGTCGTCTACAAGACGGGCGCGATCCGGGTCACCCCGCGTTTCACCCGCATGCTGCTCGGCGCCATGGTCGGTGTGCTGGTCCTGATGGTCGGCAACCTGATCGCGAGCTTCTTCACCGACGGCGGCTTCGGCCTGCGTGACGGTGGCGTGCTGGCGATCATCTTCAGCCTGGTCTGCATCGCCATCGCCGCGTTCAGCTTCCTGCTGGACTTCGACGCCGCCGATCAGCTGATCCGCGCCCAGGCCCCCGAGAAGGCCGCCTGGGGCGTCGCCCTCGGCCTGACCGTCACCCTGGTCTGGCTCTACATCGAGATCCTCCGCCTGCTGAGCTACTTCCAGCGGGACTGAGATAGCGAGTAACACAAGCGGCTCCCCACCACAATGGGGAGCCGCTTTGCTGTGCCTGGCATGTCGGTCCGGATCGCGCTATTCGGTGGCATCGGCTATCGCAGCGAGCTGATTACCCACGCAGGTAATTGCGGTGTCCAGCCTCGCGAAGGCTTCGATCATTTTCGGCGCGTTGTCGAGAACCTTCTGCATTCGTTCCAAGGGACTCTACCGTCGCAGCGAACGCCGACATGGTATCGAGGTCCTGCGACGCCGAGCTTGGGGCCGCCGTTCGCTGCTGCCAAGGACAGCGAATCCGACGCGATCTTCGCCAGCGCTATGGAGTTCGCCGGGTCACCAGCCTGGTCGATCAGCAAATCGCGGAACCCCGCTCCGGCGAATTGCTGATATCCGTATCGAAATGCGTTGGGCGCCAGTGCATCCGAAACTCATCGAAGGGTAGCCGGTCAACAGCCACCGCATCGCGAATGATCGACGCCAGATGTCCTGCGTCGATGAACGCGGCCGTGAACCTGCGCGACGGGGTTGTCACGGGCACACCGTCGAGACCGGCTTACCGGGTAGCTCAGTTGCCTTTGGTACCGGTGCTGAGGACTCCGAGGAGGTCGTGTCGGGTGATGACGCCGACCGGCTTGCCGTCTTCGACGACCATCAGGGCATCGGTGTCGGAGAGGGCCTTGGTGGCGGTCGAGAGGGGCTCGCCCGAACCGATCAGCGGGAACGACGGGCTCATGTGCTGGGCCACCGAGTCGGTGAGCTGGGCGCGTCCCTCGAAGACGGCCGAGAGCAGGTCGCGCTCGGTGACGCTGCCCGCGACCTCGCCCGCCATCACCGGCGGCTCGGCGCCGACGACCGGCATCTGCGAGACGCCGTACTCGCGCAGGATCTCGATGGCGTCGCGCAGGGTCTCCGACGGGTGGGTGTGCACCAGGTCGGGCAGCTCGCCGGACTTGCCTCGCAGTACGTCGCCGACCAGCGGTTCGGGACCGGCCTCCAGGGGCGTGGTGAGGAAGCCGTAGGAGCTCATCCACTTGTCGTTGAAGATCTTCGACAGGTAGCCGCGGCCACCGTCGGGCAGCAGCACCACGACGACGGCGTCGGGATCGCGCCGGGCCACCTCGATCGCGGCGACCACGGCCATGCCGCAGGAGCCACCGACCAGCAGGCCCTCCTCGCGGGCAAGGCGGCGGGTCATCTCGAAGGAGTCGGCGTCGGAGACGGCGATGATCTCGTCGGGGACGGACGGGTCGTAGGCCGAGGGCCAGAAGTCCTCGCCGACACCCTCGACCAGGTACGGGCGGCCGGTGCCGCCGGAGTACACCGAGCCCTCCGGATCGGCGCCGATGATCTTCACCTTCCCGCCCGAGACCTCCTTGAGGTAGCGGCCGGTGCCGGTGATGGTGCCGCCGGTGCCCACGCCCGCGACGAAGTGGGTGATCTTGCCTTCGGTGTCGGCCCAGATCTCGGGGCCGGTGGTCTCGTAGTGGCTGTCCGGGCCGCCCGGGTTGGCGTACTGGTTGGGCTTCCAGGCGCCCTCGATCTCGCGGACCAGGCGATCGGAGACGTTGTAGTAGCTGTCCGGGTGCTCCGGCGGCACGGCGGTCGGGCAGACCACGACCTCGGCGCCATAGGCACGCAGCACGTTGCGCTTGTCCTCGCTGACCTTGTCCGGGCACACGAACACGCACTTGTAGCCACGCTGCTGGGCGACCAGCGCGAGACCGACACCGGTGTTACCCGAGGTGGGCTCGACGATGGTGCCGCCCGGCTTCAGCAGCCCTTCCTCTTCGGCGGCATCGATCATCTTGACCGCGATCCGGTCCTTGGAGCTGCCGCCCGGGTTGAGGTATTCGATCTTGGCGGCGACCAGGCCCGCGTTCGGGCCGACCACAGAGTTCAGCCGAACCAGTGGGGTGTTGCCGATAAGGTCGACGACATGATCCGCAATGCGCATGCCTCCATCGTTGCAGAACCGTAGCTCGGCGTCGCGACCTGGTCGGATCCTGTGAGCAGCGGCACCGTGGGCACCGCCGCGCAGGCACCTGTTCTCTCCCGCCGCGGCGGGGTACGAATTGGTCGCCGCGCAGCTGCTTCCCGTCCTGATCGAGGCGGTGCGCACCCAACCTGCTCTTCCGGTGGCGCTCGGCGAGACGTAGATTCACGAAGGACCGGTTTAGTAAACACCGTTCACGTCAGCCATGTGAAAAGGAGTCCTCATGCCCGAGGCCGTCATCGTATCTACCTCCCGCTCCCCGATCGTCCGTGCTTTCAATGGTTCTCTGTCTATTATTCTTCCTTACTACCTGAACGTGCAGATGGTCAAGT
>NZ_JBHXMY010000317.1:0-6970 GCF_042720195.1 Nocardia sp. NPDC058497
CTGACGTGACGCCCGCCACGACCCGCTGCGCCCCCCCTCCCCGGCCCCCGACCGGGGCCCGGCCAAGCCGGACGTCGACCCCGCTGACGTCGGGATCGACGTGACCGAATGCGCTGTCACCGAAACCGGACTCGACGCCCAGGTGGCCGCACTGGCTGCGCGCCCCTTCGATCTCACCCGCGACCTGCCGGTGCGGGCCCGGCTGTTCGTGCTCGGCCCGGACGATGTCGTGCTCGCGCTGGTCGTGCACCATATCTCGGTCGACGGCCGGTCGATGGGCCCGCTGATCCGCGACCTCGTCACCGCCTATCTGGCCTGCCGCAGCGGTAGTGCCCTGGAGTGGTCGCCGCTGCCGGTCACCTACACCGACTACACGCTGTGGAAGCACGCCCAGCTGGGCGAGTTCACTGACGAGTGGAGCCGCGCGACCCATCAGCTGCGATACTGGGCCAACGCGCTGGCCGGGCGTCCCGCCCTGCTCGATCTGCCTGCGCAAGAACAACAGTCACCGCCGATCGACCCGGGCGCGGGCGCGCTGCTGCCGTTCTCGTTCGACCCGGGGACCCACGCCCGTCTGCTGCGGCTGGCTCAGGACAGGCGGGCCAGCCTGTTCATGGTCCTGCAGGCCGCTTTCGCAGTGACCGTCGGTGCGTTCGCGCGCAGCGCCGATGTCACGGTCGCCACCGCGGTGTCGGGCCGCGATCACCGCCTGCTCGACGACCTCGTCGGCAACTTCTCCGACGACGTCCTGATGCGGGTGCGCCTGGACCGCGCGGGCGATGTCGACGAGCTGATCGACCAGGTGCGCCGCGTCGCGCTCAATGCCTACGCACACCCGGACACCCCCAACCCCCGCCTGAAACGCTGCCTGCTCCAGGACGCCGCGCTGCCCCTGTTCCAGGCGACGCTCATCCTGCAGCGCCGCCCGGCACCGCGCAGCACTACCGAACCCACTCCCGCACAAGGTTTCTCGATCACGGAGGTACCGACCGGCGTCGTCAGGGCCAAACACGATCTCGAGTTCGGCCTGACCGATCACTACGATCCGCACGGCGCCCCCGCCGGGATCGACGGCTCGTTCATCTACCCGATCGCCCGGTTCGACGAGCAGACCGCGCAACGGTTCCTAGCCCGGTTCCGGGCGGTCGTCGGCTTGCTCGCCGACGGCTATCGCGGCCCGCTGCCTGCCCTGCTGGCGACCGCGGGACGGCGCGGCCAGCTGTCGGCCGCCCGCCGGGCAGCGCGCGTGCTGGTGTGATCAGCCGCCGCGTTCGAGTGGATAGCCCGCGTCGCGCCAGGCGACGATGCCACCCGCGAGGCTGAACGCGTCATAGCCCGCGCGGTGGGCCGATGCCGCGAACCGCAGCGAGTTCTCGCCGACCGGGCACACGAAAACGACCGGCCGTGATCGGGGGAACGGCACGCCCTGGGCGAGCATCTCGTCGAGCTGGTCGTCGCGGATATTGAGCGCGCCGGGTACGTGCCCGACCCGATAGGCCATGGCGCCGCGGGTATCCACGACGGTGGGACGCCCGGTGCGGTCGAGCTCGGCCAGCGCGGCGGGGGTGAGCGTGGGGGCGGCGGCGGTGTCGTCGGGGCCGGGTGCGGCCGGTGCGGCGGTCTTGCCGAACAGGTCGGGCCTGCGCTTGGCGAAGTAGGACAGGTACGGCTCCAGCCGGTCGCACACGATGAGAACCGCGACCAGCGGCCGGTCGGCGGGTCGGGGCGCGTCGGCCAAGGTGCGCAGGGCGGCGGCGTAGCCCGCGCCGCTGGTGGGCCCGGCCAGCACCCCGTACCCGCGAACCAGCGCGAGGGTGGCCTCGATGGCGGCCGCGGAGTCGACGGTGACGATGTCGTCGTAGAAATCGGGCCGGAACAGGCCGACATCCCACATCTCGCGTTCGGAGCGGATACCGGGGACGAAGTCGAACCGGTCCGACACCACCCCGATCGTGCGCAGCCCCGGATGACGGGCGAGCAGCGCGGTGGCGGTGCCACGGGTGGAGCCGCTGGTGCCCAGGCCGCCGACGAGATAGTCGAGGTGCGCGATCCCCGCCTCGGCGAGATCGGCGGCGATCTCGGTGCCGGTGCCGTCGAGATGCGCCTCGACATTGCGGTCGTTGGTGTACTGCGACGGATGGAACCACCGGCCGGGCGCCTGACCCGTGGTCTGCGCGATGACCGCCGAGACATCGTCGGCCGCATGGGGATCGGGGCATTCGGACAGCCCGGGCAGCTCCACGATCTCGGTGCCGAGCAGCTGCAGCAGCTGCCTGACCTCGGTCACCCTGATCCGGTTGGTGACCGCGCGCAGCGGAATGCCGTGCAGCGCGCCGAGCACCCGCAAGGCCTTGGCGGTGTTGCCGCTGGAGGCCTCGATGAAAGACTGGCCGTCCGCGGCGATCCGGTCCAGGTCGGCGCGAATCATCGCCCAGGCGACCCGGTCCTTGACCGAGCCGAACGGATTGTGCGACTCCAGTTTCGCGTACAGGTCCACGCCGTCGAGGCCGTGGACCGCGGGGTCGAGGCGCAGCAGGGGAGTGTTGCCGATCAGCTCGGTGATGTGGGTGTAGACCATCACCGCACCCCCGGCCGATATTCCGCGTCAGGGCACAGGTCGAACCCGCCGTCCCGGTGCAGCACAGCGACTTTCGCCGGCGTCGGGTGCATGCTGGCCCGCGCCGCGGACAGGTCCATGTGATAGGCGGCGGTGTTCGCGAACACCACCGGATCTCCCGGTGCGGGCACACCGGCGAGCCGCACCTGCCGTTGCGTGATCAGATCCCGCTCCAGGCACAGGTGACCGGCGAAATACACCCCGACGGCGTCGGATACCGCAGGTTCGGCCAGCACGATCGGATCGATGAGCACCTCCTGGTCGGCGGCGGTGACGGTGTCGCGGCTCAGGTCCAGATGCACCAGCGTCGCCCCGTTGCCCGCGCGTTTGACGAATTCGACCCGGGCGAGGGTGATCCCGGCCTGATCGACCAGCGCCTTGCCGGGTTCGAGCCACAGTTCGAGCAGATTGTCGGCGAGTACCCGGCTCAGCGCCCGCCCGCCGTGCCCCGGCAGCGGCGCGCCGAGCAGGTCGGCCAGGATCCCGGCGGCCGATTCGGTATTGGCGTACTTGTGGAACACCGGTCCGCCGTGGACCGCGCCGTCGGCCACGTGATAGCCGAAAGTATTGCTGCCCCAATGCAGTGCGCGACCGTGGCCGAGGAGACCGGCGCGCAGTGCGTGATCGTAGGCGTCGTAGCCCGCGGCGTCGGCGGTGAAGACCTGCCGCAGCCCCCCGCCGATATCGAGCACGGTCGGTGTCAGATCGTGTCCGTACGCGCGCTCGATCAGGTCGAGGCACTCGGCCACCGCCTGGACACGTTCCGCTGTGGCCGCGGTATCGAGGTGGAACGCGAAACCCAGCAGCCGCAGTCGATCCCGGTGGCGGGTGAGCAGGTCGAACGCTTCCCCCGCGTCGCCGAGGTCGATGCCGAACCGGCTGGGGGAGCTACCCGGGAACCCCGAGATGCGCAGCAGCACAGGCGCAGTGCTGCCCGGCGCGACCAGTCCGGCGAGTGTCTCCAGCTCCCACAGATTGTCGACATTGATCGTCACGCCCGCAGCGAGGGCGGTCCGCAGCATCGCCGCGCCCTTGGGGCCGGTCACCTCGATCCGGTCGGCGGGAAACCCGGCGGTCTGCGCGGACAGCAGTTCCCGCGCCGAGGCCACGTCGACCGCGATCCCCGCCGCGGCGGCGGACCTGACGAACGCTGCGGAACGATTCACCTTGTGCGCGTAGCAGATCCGGTACCTGGTGGCCGATCCATCCAGCACGCCGCGCAAGGCGGCCAGATTCGTGGTGAACACCTGCGGGAACACCAGATGCACCGGCGACCCGAACCGGCGCAGGGCCGCACGCACGGCGGCCCGGTCGTCGAGGAACGCCGCGACCAGTGGATGGAGCGCGGCGGGAACAGCCGGCGGCGGCGTCATCCCACCGCCGCGCCCGGCGCCTGCGCCTGCACGTCGTCGACCGGGTTGTAGCCGCCGTCGCGCAAGGCCTCGAACACCCGGAACCGATTGCGCGGACTGCGGATTCGGGCGATCACCCGCTTCGACTCCAGGTCGATCTCGACGACCGGGATGTCCATCGATTCGAGCAGCGCGGTAATCGTGCGGACACAGTGCTTGCAGCTCATATCGGGGACGTAGAAGACGCCGTCGTCCCCGTGCGACGCACCGCCGGGCTCCTGTTCGGCGATGTCCTCGACAACCTCCACCGTGCCTGCCAGCGCGGCGAACGTCTCGACGAACCGATCGACCACCGTCGCCAGCACGTGCACCGCCGCACCGTCGACAGCCTGCGGCGCGGCCGCCAGGCAGGAGGGCCGGGAATCGGCGGGCAGCAACGCGTACTGACGCGAGATCAGATCCAGATCGTCGTGGTACTTGGCGACGGCCGCCTCGACCTCGAGCCCTTCCTCGGTGGTGGCGCGGCGCATCACCGCGCGCGCGTCACCGATGGTGGCGTCCTTCATCGCCCGCAGCACCGCGATCGAGTCCGCGGTGTAGCGCACGCTGCCGTCCGGCTGGGTGACCAGCCGCACCGGGATCATCCCGCGCCGGAAGGTCGAGGCCTGCAACTCCCAGAACCAGCGGGTCGCCACCGCGGCGAAGATGCCGGAATCGCGCATCCCCCTGGCGAATTCGACGATGTCCCGATAGGGCGTGTCGGCCGCGATGAGCCCGTGCTGGACCAGTGCGCGCCCGGTGGCCTCCACCCCGACCCGGAAGATCTCGTGCGGATCGTGATCGGTGGTGGTGGCGGCCAGCACCGCGAGATCGGGTTCGGTCAGCGCGGCCGAGTGCTCGACCAGACCCGACGCGGCCAGCGAACGCCACAGCGCCAGCACGGTTTCCCTGGCCACCACCGCGAGCTCGGGACCGGCGCCGCCGGTGCGGAAGTACCCGGTGTTGGGGATGCCCGCGCTGTCGGTCCAGGTGATGCGGTGGCTCGCGCTCGTCACCTGCTCCGGGCGGCACGGCCGCATGAAGCGCTCCAGGTACATCCGCTGGGACTGCGTCAGCTCGCTGCCCGGCTCGGGCCGTAACGGGGTGGCGCGCAAGGTGATCCGGGCGGCTGACGGTGCTTCGGCGGCGGTGAAGAGCCCGGGGGCCGCCAGGCGGGCCAGTACCCGGGACGCGGCGCGGCGGTCGTAGTGTGGCGCAGGCATGCCCATCGTTGCTCCTCGGCTCGGGGTCAGGAAGTGTTCATCGCCGGTGACCGGCGAGACCGGCCACGCAGGCGACGAACCGGTCGATCTCGTCGAGGATGTTGTAGAGATGCGTGCTCACCCGCACCGACCCGGCGCCGGGATCGGCCGACGGCACACAGTGCGCCCCCGTGCGGACCAGGAAGCCGGACTCGGCCAGCACGAACCCGAGGTCGGTCGCGCTGATCCCGTCGAGGGTGAACGAGACGATCCCGTACCCCACCGCACAGCGCGCGTGCGCGGGCCCCGGCAGGAAGTCCAGTCCGGGAATCGGGCGCAGGCCCTCGATCAGCCGCAGCGTGAGCTCACGGTTGTGCGCGGCGACCGCCGTCGGGTCGAGCTCGTCGAGCAGATCGAAAGCCGGTGCCAGGGAAAGAATTCCGGGCATGTTCTGGGTTCCGCCCTCGAGCAGCTGCGGCATCCCGGAACCGACGAGGCCGTCCTCGCCGACCTGGATACCGGAGTGCCCGCCGGGCAGGAACGGCCGCAGCCGGTCGTGTACGCGCCGCCGGCAGTACAGCAGGCCGACGCCCGGCGCCCCGAACATCTTGTGCCCCGCGAACACCGCGAAATCGGCGCCCAGGTCGATCACGTCGACCGGCAGGTGCCCACCGCTCTGCGAGCAGTCGAAACACAGCAGGATCTCGGGATCGATGCGCCCGCGCAGTTCCTCTAGCGTGGTCAGCCCGCCGTACACGTGATGCAGGTGGCTGGTGGTGATCAACCGGGTGCGCGGCCCCACCTGGGCGAGGATGTCGTCGATGTCGGCCTCGCCCGCCGCGGTGCTGCGATAGGGCCGCAGCACGATCCGGCGCCCGAACCGGGCCATGGTGTCGCGCAGGTGATGCCAGGGCAACACATTGGCGGCGTGATCGGCCGGGTTGTAGAGAATCTCGTCGCCGGAGTCCAGGGTGGCCAGACCCCAGCTGTGCGCGATCGTCCCCAACGCGGCGGTCGCCCCGCTGGTGAACACGATCTCGTCCGGGTACTGCGCGCCGAGGAAACCGGCGGCACGGGAGCGGATCGCCGCGATCCGCGCGGTCAGCGCCGTCGCCCAGCCGTAGGTGCCGCGGCCCGCGTTCGCGGTGTGCTCGCGGTGATAGGCGGTCACGGCCGCGATGACGGTGTCGGGCTTCTGTGTCGTTGCCGCGCTGTCGAGGTACACCACCGCGGGATCGGCCAGCGCGGGGAAGCGGTCGCGGATCGTCGCGGGCACCGGGGTCGGCGCGTGCCGGGTCACCGCGACGGCGGCTGGCTCGGGCCGGAGGGGGTGCACCCGATCAACGATACGCACATTTCTGGTACGGCTGACGAAGATTTTTCGCGGACAACGCTTTTCGCGTCGCGGCTCAGTACTTGCCCTGCAGATAGTCGACGAGGTGACTGCGCTCGGTGGCGAGCTCGGTGATCTCGCTCTTCACCACGTCACCGATGCTGACGATGCCGACCAGCCGATCATCCTCGACCACCGGCATGTGCCGGATCCGGTGCTCGGTCATGTCCGCGCGCAGCGAGGAGGTGTGATCGTCGGGCCCGCAGGTGCGCACCCGGTCGGTCATGATCTCGGTGACCGGCCGGTCGAGCAGCGGGGCGCCGTGCCGGTCGAGGTGGCGCACCACATCGCGCTCGGAGACGATGCCGCTGATGGCCGCGCCGTCGGGGGAGACCACCACCGCGCCGATATTGCACTCGGCCAGCAC
>NZ_JBHXMY010000318.1:0-6963 GCF_042720195.1 Nocardia sp. NPDC058497
GATTCGACGAGCCCGCGGGCGGCCGGAGATACTGCGACTATGCCGACCGAACCGAAAATCGACAAGGCCCCTGACGGGGGTCGTACCGGCCGCCTGAACGCCGAGACGATCTTCCGTTGGACGGCCACCGCGGCCGGCGCGACCATCGTCGCTGCCATCGCGCTGATCGCGTTGTTCCTGCTGATCCGCGCGGTCCCCTCGCTCCGGGCTGACGAGGTCAACTTCTTTACCAGTACCGAATTCGCGACCGGTGACGCGAACAACCTGCGCTTCGGCATCCGTGACCTGCTCATGGTCACGGTGCTGAGCTCGGTGTTCGCGCTCATCGTCGCGGTGCCGATCGGTGTCGGGATCGCCCTGTTCCTGACCCACTACGCGCCGTCGAAGCTCAGCAGGCCGTTCACGATGCTGATCGACCTGCTCGCCGCGGTGCCGTCCATCGTGTTCGGCCTCTGGGGCTTTTTGGTGCTCGCGCCGCAGATCGCACCGGTCCAGCAGTTCCTCAACGACCAACTGGGCTGGTTCTTCCTCTTCTCCGACGGCAACGTCTCGATCGGCGGCGGTGGCACCATCTTCACCGCGGGCGTCGTGCTCGCCGTCATGATCCTGCCGATCATCACCTCCGTCGCCCGCGAGGTCTTCGCGCTCACCCCGCGCGCCCACATCGAGGCCGCGCAGGCGCTCGGCGCCACCAAGTGGGAAGTCGTGCGGATGACCGTGCTGCCCTACGGCCGCAGCGGTGTGATCGCGGGCTCGATGCTCGGCCTCGGCCGCGCGCTCGGTGAGACCATCGCCGTCCTGGTGGTGCTGCGCACCGCGAGCCAGGCAGGCGAGTGGTCGCTGTTCGACGGCGGCTACACCTTCGCCTCCAAGATCGCTTCCGCCGCCTCGGAGTTCAGCGCACCGCTGCCGACCGGCGCCTACATCGCCGCCGGCTTCGTCCTGTTCGCGCTGACCTTCGTCGTCAACGCGCTGGCCCGCCTGGCCTCCGGTGGAAAGGTGAACGGCTGATGATGAGCACAACGACCCTCGACAAGCCGGTCAAAGCGCCCACCTTCCGCCATGTCAGCACCGGCAGGCGGATCAAGAACCACATCGCGACCGGCCTGGTCACCCTCTGCTTCGTGATCGCGCTGATCCCGCTGGTGTGGGTGCTCGGACTGGTCGTCACCAAGGGCATCACCGCGATCCTGTCCGCCGACTGGTGGTTCAACTCGCAGAAGGGCATCCTGCCGGACCAGACCGGCGGCGGTGTCTACCACGCGATCTACGGCACCATCGTGCAGTCCGCGGTCGCCTCGCTGATCGCCGTGCCGCTGGGCATCATGGCGGCGGTCTACCTGGTCGAGTACGGTCGCGGCCGGCTCGCCAGGGTCACCACCTTCATGGTCGACATCCTCGCCGGTGTGCCATCGATCGTCGCCGCGCTGTTCATCTTCGCGCTGTGGATCGCCACCTTCGGTATGCCGCAGAGCTCCTTCGCAGTCTCGCTGGCGCTGGTCCTGCTGATGCTGCCGGTCGTCGTGCGCAGCACCGAGGAAATGCTCAAGCTGGTGCCCGACGAGCTGCGTGAGGCGTCCTACGCGCTGGGCGTGCCGAAGTGGAAGACCATCCTGCGCATCGTCATTCCCACCGCGGCCCCCGGCATGATCTCGGGCATCCTGCTCGCCCTGGCCCGCGTCATGGGTGAGACCGCGCCGGTGCTCGTGCTGGTCGGCTACAGCAAGTCGATCAACCAGAACATCTTCGACGGCAACATGGCCTCGCTGCCGCTGTTGATCTACCAGGAGCTGGCCAACCCGGAGGCTGCCGGTCGCGAGCGGGTCTGGGGTGCGGCGCTCACGCTGATCCTGATGATCGCGGCGCTGTACCTGGCCGCCGCCGGCGTCAACAAGCTGCTCACCCGGAACCGATAGAAGCGAACGGATAACTCAGATGGCCAAGCGGATCGACGTCAAAGATCTCAATATCTACTACGGCGCCTTCCACGCTGTGTCGGACGTGGACCTGACCGTGCTGCCCCGCAGCGTCACCGCCTTCATCGGTCCCTCCGGTTGTGGCAAGTCCACCGTGCTGCGTTCGCTGAACCGGATGCACGAGGTGACCCCGAACGCCCGCGTCGAGGGCGCGGTGCTGCTCGACGGCGAGGACATCTACGGCGACGCCATCGACCCGGTCGGCGTGCGCCGCACCATCGGCATGGTGTTCCAGCGCCCGAACCCGTTCCCCACCATGTCGATTCGCGACAACGTCGTGGCCGGCCTGAAGTTGCAGGGCGTGCGCAACAAGAAGGAACTCGACGAGGTCGCCGAGCGCTCGCTCAAGGGCGCCAACCTCTGGAACGAGGTCAAGGACCGGCTCGACAAGCCGGGCGGCGGCCTCTCCGGTGGTCAGCAGCAGCGTCTGTGCATCGCCCGCGCGATCGCGGTCTCGCCCGACGTACTGCTGATGGACGAGCCCTGTTCGGCACTGGACCCGATCTCCACCCTGGCGATCGAGGACCTGATCACCGAGCTGAAGAAGGAATTCACCATCGTCATCGTCACCCACAACATGCAGCAGGCCGCGCGCGTGAGTGACCAGACCGGTTTCTTCAACCTCGAGGCCCAGGGCAAGCCAGGCAAGCTGATCGAGATCGACGACACCGAGAAGATCTTCTCCAACCCCACCCAGCGCGCCACCGAGGATTACATCTCGGGCCGCTTCGGTTAAGAAGTCACGAGAAAGCCCCCGCCTCCTCGACGGAGTGCGGGGGCTTTTCCGTTGGTGCCCTCTAGCTTTCGGTCTCTTCGTCGCCCGGCAGGACGCCGGTGACCAGGAAGATCACGCGGCGGCCGATCTCGACGGCGTGGTCGGCGAAGCGCTCGTAGTAGCGGCCGAGCAGGGTGACGTCGACGGCCGAGGCGACGCCGTACTTCCATTCGCGGTCCATCAGCAGGGTGAACAGGTGACGGTGCAGGTCGTCCATCGCCTCGTCGTCCTGGTTGAGCTGGGCGGCGCGCTCGGGATCACGGGTCTCGAGCACCTCCTTGGCGCCCGCGCCCATGTTGACCGCGATCCGGCCCATCTCGGCGAAGTAGCCGTTGACCGACTCGGGCAGCGCGTGGTTGGGGTGGCGGCGGCGGGTCATCTTGGCGACGTGCAGTGCCAGCGTGCCCATCCGATTGACGTCATTGACGATCTGGATGGCGCTCACCACCTGGCGCAGGTCGCCCGCGACGGGGGCCTGCAGCGCGAGCAGGGCGAAGGCCTTCTCCTCGGCCTCGGCGATCATCACCGAGATCCGATCCTGCTCCCCGATGACCTGCTCGGCCAGGGTGAGATCGGCTTGCAGCAGGGACTGGGTGGCCTGTTCCATCGCCTGGCCAGCGAGACCGGCCATCTCGCCCAGGAGGTTGGCGAGATCGGCCATTTGCTCGTTGTAGATGACACGCATGAATGCAGACCCTAGTGGGTACCCTCGGCGCTGTCACCCAACGGCGGGTGAATGCCGCGTGGCAGTGTCGTGCCAGCTCAGCCCGGGTGGTCGATCAATCGCAGCTGGTGTCGGCGGCGTTCATGTGTTCGAGGTCGGACGGGAGGGCGACGGGTGCGGCCGCGATCGCTTTGCCGGTCTCCACGTTGGGGATCTCGGTACCGACCGCGGTCGGGGTGCGGACCTGCCCCGCGAAGCTCGAACCCAGGATGACCTCGACGATCCCATCCAGGTTGTCGTCGCGTTCGATGACCGCGCCGGGGATCGAACTGGCGACAGTCGCGGCCGACGCTTCGTTGCCCATCGAGTAGTGCACCACCGTCGACTCGCTGCCGTCGGGGTAGTTCCCGACGCTGTAGATCCCGAAGCCCATCGTGCTGAGCTTGTTGGCGGCCTGCTGCGCGACGCCGGTGCGGCCGGATCCATTCGACACCCGAATCGACACCGATCCCGGACTGACGGCATACACCTTGGGCGCCTGCGTCGGCGGCGCTTCGGCCGAGCTGGTGACCGGCGGGGCGGTCTCCTCGCCGGGCAGCGGCTGGTCGTCGATGATCGCGCGGAAGATCGCCCTGATATCGGACTCGCGCGGAATCTCGTTGCCGTACGACGTGGTCCCGGCGGTCGGTGCGGTAATGAACGTCACCGCACCGGCATTGACCTTCTGCAGCGATCGGCCGAGCAGGAGCAGGTCCTGGGTGCCGACGCCGTCGACGAACGTGTGCTGCCCGAACGCCTGGACGAAACCCTGCAGCTTGCCCGGGTCGAGCAGAATCTTGCTCGACAACGCCCCACGGAGCAGGGCGGCCAGGAACTGCTGTTGCCGGTGGATCCGGTCGTAGTCGCTGCGCTCCTCACCGATGACGTGTCGTGCGCGCACATAGTTGAGTGCGGTCTCACCGTTGATGCGTTGCTTGCCCGAGGTTTCCAGGATCGTGCCGAGTACGCCGTCGATGATCGGCTTGGTGGAGCAGACCTCGACGCCGTCGACCTGGTCGACCATCGCCTGGAATCCGGCGAAGTCGATGCCGATGAAGTGGCCGATACTCAGACCCGACATCTTGCGCACCACGTCGACCAGGCAGCGGGGCCCGCCGAGCGCGTAGACGGCATTGAGCTTGTCGCCCATTGCCGAGGGGAACTTCTGGTCGGTGTAGGTGGCCTTCTCGTTGTCCCAGCCCGCGCACTTCGGACGGGTGACATCGAGGTCGCGGGGGAAAGAGACGACGACGACGCGTGAGCGGTTCTTCGGGATGTGCACCAGCATGACCGTGTCGGCGCGCGCGCCTTCGGCGTCGTCGGTGGTGCCGGCGCCCAGGTCGGCGTTCACGCCCGCCCTGGTGTCGGTGCCGACGATCAGATAGTTCTCGTCACCGAGCTGCATATCGCCGTCGAGCACGTCCTCGGTGGCGCCGTCGAGCGCGGAGACCTGGTTGAGGATGTTGTTGGTGGCGCGCAGGTAGCTCCAGCCGCCACCGGTGACGACCAGCGCGAGCACCGCGAAGAAGGTGCCCGCGACCCGTCCCGCCAACCGCGCCCTCTTACCGCGGCGGCCGTCGGCCGAGGGACGGCGCGGCGGTGCGGCGGCCGCGGCCTTGACCGGCCTGGCGCGCCGCGGCGGCTCTTCGGTGACCGCGGGCAGGATGTCGGTGGCCGGATCGCCGATCGGATCGTGGGCGCGGCGCGGGGCGGCGGGCTTGCGTCCGCCACGGCCCGGCTCGGGCGCCTGGGCGGGCAGCGCGGTGGTCGCGGTGCGGTCGGCGGGGGATTCGGCGCGATGCGGCGTGCCGACGATGTCGTCGACGACGGGCGAGCTGTCGGTGCGCGGGAGGTCGGGACGCTGGGTGGGACGCGGCGCCTGCTCGCGAGCCCGGCGGCCCGCGCGCGAACCCGCGTCGGTGTCGGGGGCGGGGCGCCTGCCTCGCCTGGTGCGTTCGCTGTCGACGCGATCGACGAGGTCCTGCACTGTCAGCGGCGCCGCACCGGGGTCCTGCGCCGTATCCGCGTGCCTGGACCGTCGCGCGCCGGTTTCCGGCTGCTCGGTGGGTTCGGCCGTCGGATAGCGCTCCCAGGGGGCGCGACTTCCGGGCCGGGGCGTACGCCCGCGCCGATCGTCACCCACCAACGAACCTCACTTCTTCTATCTGCCGCAGCATGCGCGTCACCGACGGCTCCGATTCGAACCGCAGCCGAACGATGTCCGCAATGATAACGATTCCGCCACGAGTAGCCACTCCTGTGCGCGAACGAATCGAAGGCGAACTCGTTGCGCACCTATGACAAAGACCGGCTGACCTCGGGGAAATCAGCCGCCGCTGTGCATCACATCGGCTGCCGAGGGAACGGTGTCGTCCTCGGGATCGTCGAGCCAGCCGTCGGGCAGGGCGACCTTGGCCTGTGGCGAGCCCTGGCGGCCGCGCGGGCCGAGGGCGTCGGTGGGGAAGGGGGCCGACGGGTCGAGCTGACCGATCAGGTCCTCGAGCTGAGTCAGCCGGGAGACGGTGGCGAAGCTGCGGCGCAGCTGCGATCCGACCGGGAAGCCCATCAGGTACCAGGCCATGTGCTTGCGGATGTCGCGCATCGCCTTGTCCTCACCGTCGTGCTCGGTGAGCAGGGTCGCGTGCCGCAGCAGGATCTCGCCGACACGCCCGAGCACCGGGCCCTCGGGGATGGGCTCGCCGCGCAGCGCGGCGCTGAGTTCGGCGAACAGCCACGGGCGGCCGAGGCAGCCGCGGCCGACGACGACGCCGTCGCAGCCGGTCTCGCGCATCATCCGCAGCGCGTCGTCGGCGGAGAAGATGTCGCCGTTGCCGAGCACGGGGATGGTGGTGACGGCTTCCTTGAGCCGGGCGATGGCCGACCAGTCGGCCGCGCCGGAGTACAGCTGGGCCGCGGTGCGGGCGTGCAGCGCCACGGCGGCCGCGCCCTCGGCCTCGGCGATGCGACCGGTGTCCAGGTAGGTCTGGTGGTCGTCGTCGATGCCGATGCGGAACTTGAAGGTCACCGGGACGCCGGCGGGTTCGGCGGCGGCGACCATCTCCCGGACGATGTTGGCGAAGAGCCTGCGCTTGTACGGCAGCGCCGAGCCGCCGCCGAGCCGGGTCACCTTGCGGACCGGGCAGCCCAGATTGAGGTCGATGTGATCGGCCCAGCCCTCGCCGACGATGATCCGCACCGCCTCGCCGAGGGTCTTCGGGTCGACGCCGTAGAGCTGCATCGAGCGCGGGTTCTCGTCGGCGTCGAACGACATCATGTGCAGCGTCTTCTCGTTGCGCTCGACCACCGCGCGGGCGGTGATCATCTCGCACACGTAGATCGAGGTCGAGCTGCCGAACTCGCGGCACAGCTTCCGGAACGCCTGATTCGTGATGCCCGCCATGGGCGCGAGCACGACCGGGGGGGGGGGCCGGGGAGGGGCGGCACCCACGTGCCGGGGGGGGGGGGGGGGGGGCGTTATAAAAACAAAAACAGACCCCCCACAAAATGTT
>NZ_JBHXMY010000319.1:0-6958 GCF_042720195.1 Nocardia sp. NPDC058497
CCCCTCCGGGTGTCTGCGGCTCGCCCAATACACAGCCGTGCGTGTCCCGCGGTACGACGCGGACACCCCAGCTCATATCACTTCAGGGCGCGAGCGAGGTTCACGTCCAGCGCACCCAGGAACTCCTCGGTGCTCAGGTAGCCCTGGTCGCCGCCGACGAGCAGCGCCAGGTCCTTGGTCATCTGCCCGCCTTCGACGGTCTTGATGACGACGTCCTCGAGCGCCTGCGCGAAGCCGATCACCTCGGGGGTGTTGTCCAGCTTGCCCCGGTGCTCCAGGCCACGGGTCCAGGCGAAGATCGACGCGATCGGGTTGGTCGAGGTCGGCTTGCCCTGCTGGTGCTGGCGGTAGTGCCGGGTGACGGTGCCGTGCGCGGCCTCGGCCTCACAGGTCTTGCCGTCCGGGGTGAGCAGCACCGAGGTCATCAGGCCCAGCGAGCCGAAGCCCTGGGCCACGGTGTCGGACTGCACGTCGCCGTCGTAGTTCTTGCACGCCCAGACGTAGCCGCCCTCCCACTTCATGGAGGAGGCGACCATGTCGTCGATCAGGCGGTGCTCGTAGGTCAGGCCCGCCGCATCGAACTGGCTCTTGAACTCGGTGTCGAAGATCTCCTGGAAGGTGTCCTTGAACATGCCGTCGTAGGCCTTCAGGATGGTGTTCTTCGTCGACATGTAGACGGGGTAGTTCTGCTGCAGCCCGTAGTTGAGCGAGGCGCGCGCGAAGTCCTCGATGGACTTCTTGAAGTTGTACATACCCATGACGACGCCGCCGTCCTCGGGCATCTTCACGACCTCGTGCACGATCGGCTCGCTGCCGTCCTCCGGGGTGAAGGTCAGCGTGACGGTGCCCGCCTCGTAGACCTTGAAGTCGGTGGCGCGGTACTGGTCGCCGAAGGCGTGGCGGCCGATGATGATCGGCTTGGTCCAGCCGGGCACCAGGCGGGGCACGTTCGAGATGATGATCGGCGCGCGGAAGATGGTGCCACCCAGAATGTTACGGATGGTGCCGTTGGGCGAGCGCCACATCTTCTTGAGGCCGAACTCCTTCACCCGCGCTTCGTCGGGGGTGATGGTGGCGCACTTCACACCGACGCCGTGCTTCTTGATGGCGTTCGCCGCGTCGACGGTGACCTGGTCGTCTGTCTTGTCGCGGTACTCGATGCCGAGGTCGTAGTACTCGAGGTTCACGTCGAGATACGGGTGGATCAGCTTGTCCTTGATGAACTGCCAGATGATCCGGGTCATCTCGTCGCCGTCGAGTTCTACGACGGTACCTTCAACCTTGATCTTGGACATGGATCTTCGTGTCCTCCTAGGATGGTGCCCTCATTGCACGGCCAGGCGAACACGCTTGTGAGCGGACCCCAGCTGTTCCAACAGACAACGTATATGCCCCGCGTTGTCTGCGGGACGTGTGGTGCAAACAAGACGAGCGTACTGCTGCCCTTTACCTCACCGCGATGGGAGGGCCCGCTGTGCGGGACTCCGCCCCGCAGCGGACGGCAACCAGGTCGCAAGTGACCGCGGGCACTGTCGGGTCATGACCGACATACGCTCGACTCCCAACCTACTAGGAATCCGGCTGGCCCATCGCGCGATGCTCGCCGATACCGCTCGTTTCGCCGTCCTGGCCGGGGAGCTTGCCCCAGGGGCGCCGTGTGCGCCGCGGCGGGCCCGCGCTGTCGCCGAGTATCTGGGCCTGCTGTGTGACTCCATCCATCATCACCATCGCATCGAGGACGAGGTCCTCTGGCCGACGCTGACCGCCGCGGCCGGTGACGCCGTCGATGTCAGGGAGCTGACCGACGACCACGCCCAGCTCGACCCGATGCTCGCCGAGGTCAGGGCGGCCTGCGCCGAGCTTATCGACCGGCGTCCGGGCGCGGCCGCTGTCCTCGCCGAGCGGCTGGCGCGGCTGCACACCGTGCTCGACGAGCACATCGCCGACGAGGAGCGGACGGTCTTCCCGATCGTCACCGAGTACGTGACCACCGCGCAGTGGGACAAGGTCGAGGCGGCGGCCCGCGGCGGCGCTGTGATGAGTTTCGAACTGCCGCGCATGGTCGCGGTCTGCACGCAGGCCGAACTCGCCGAGGTAATGGCCGACGGTGGACTGCCGTTACGGGTGATGCTGACAATGTTCGGTATCGGATACCGCCGTCGGGAGAGTGTGCTGGCAGGTAGGTGAACCGGTGGCGGCAGGAGGGGCTACGCGGTCGCCGGCGACCTGCCTGCAGCGGTCGGCGCGGTGCCGCCGATGACGTCGAGGGCGGCCAGTTCGGTCGCGATGGCGGCGAGTACGTCCTCGGCCGCGACGCGGTGCGCGGTCGCGGCGGCGTGGTCACCCAGCCGGTCAGCCAGTTCGGCGAGGACAGTGTCGACCGGGCCGAAGGCGACCGATCCGGAGTCCATACCCGCGATGGTGCCCGCTCTCGGCAGCAGGTCCTGATAGAGCCGCCGTGCCGCCTCGACCGTGCCGATCCGGGCGACCACCCTGGCCTCGAACACCGACATCGCGCACCAGTAGTAGTCACGCAGGACCGGGGGTCCCGCGCCGAGCGCAGCGGCCGCTTGCTCGGTGTCTCCCGCGTCGAGCAGGGCCAGCACGTACACCGACCTGAGCGCGTGCGGTGCGGCCGCGTTCAGCTCGGCGTAACCGTCGAGGCCGGGTGCGAGGTCGCCGAGCGCCCAGCCGGTCATCATCTCGGCCAGCAGGATCAGTTCGGCGCCGTTGGCGTGACCCGCCGCGATCATCTTCGCGCTGAGGTCGGCATCGATGGCCTTGGCGGTCGCGAAGTCGCCGCGCAGTGCGGCGAGCACAGCCAGATGCGCGGTGGAGACGACCAGCAGCGGGCCGAGCTGGCCGCCCTCGGCGCAGTCGAGCGCCATGGCGATCTCGGCTCGCGCGGCGACGAGCCTGCCCGCACCCGAGGCGACGAGGAAGCGCAGAAAATGCGCGACCGCCTGGTACTCCGGCAGACCCGCCTCGGTCGACACGCGCAGCAGCTCGTCGGCCAGGTCGCCACGCTCCGGCCACAGATCGGGACCGAGCGCGACGAAAGCCCTGGCATTGAGTGCGGCGCACAACAATTCGGGATCACCGAGCTCGCGCGCCGCGCGCAAGGCCTCGGCGGAGCAGGCGAAGGCGTGCGGGTTGTCGAAGCCGACGACTTCGAAGGCGGTGGCGACGAGCAGCCGGATCCGCAGGTCCGGCGCTGTCGTGCGCGTCAACGCGGCGGCCAGATCGGCCCACATGCCACGGTCGGGAAGGCCGCGTTCGCGGCTGGTCCAGATCGTGGGGGCGCGCCAGCAGGTGAGGACGGCGACGATCGGGTCGGTGGTGATGATCTGGGTATCGGCAGCAGGCATCGAGGTGCGGGCTGTTTCCAGAGCGTCGACGCGCAGGATGCGGGCCTGCTCGTCGTTGCCGCCGTAGGCGAGGGCGTTGATCAGGGCGCAGCGGGTCGACAGCACGGCGAGGCGGTCGTCGCGGGTCGCTTCCGCGCTGTCGTGCCCTGCGCGCGTGTGTAATTCGAGGGCGGATCGCCAGAGGGGCTCGGCGTCCTGGTGGGCGCGGCGGGCGGTGCGCCTGCGGGCGGCGGCGAGGACGTAGCGCAGCGCACGGGGGGCGTTCGCGGTGCCGGCGCCGGCGATGGCGTGGTGCGCCATGGCGTCGAGGTCGACTGTGCCGGTATCGGATTCGAGGTCGGCCGTGGTGACGCCGGTGCGGCGTTCGAGGAGTTCCAGGGCCGACCAGTGCAGCCGGGCGCGGCGCAGGGCGGGGATGTCGCCGTAGACGGCGTCGCGGATCAGAGCGTGGGCGAAGGTGATTCGATCGGTGCCCGCGATGCGGACGAGTCCGGCGACGGTGACCGTGTCGATCAGGTCGATCAGGGTGTCCTCCGGCTCGGCGGTCAGCTCGAGCAGAGTGTCGAAGTCGATGTCGTCTCCCCAGACGGCGGCCAGGCGAAGGGCGCGGGCCGCGCCGGCGGGCAGCCGGGCGATCCGTCGGCTGAGCACGTCGCGGACGCCGTCCGGCACGGCGTGCAGGTCACCCACCGCCGCGGCGAGGGTGGCGACCTCGCGGACGAACAGTGGATTGCCGCCGGTCCGGGCGCGCAGCCGTTCGGCGGTGTCGTCGTCGATGGTCCGCAGACCCGCCCGGGCCGCGATGGCGCGCACCGCGGCGGTGTCGAGGCCACCCAGTTCCAGGCGACGGCCCGTCACCGCCGCCAGCGCGGCCGCCGAGGCGCGGACGCCCGCGTCGGCCTCGGACCCGCGAGCGGTGACCAGGACCAGGACCGGGCGATTCGCCAGCCAAGCCACCAGCTGCCGCAGGATCTGCAGGGTGGCGCTGTCGGCGCGGTGCACGTCCTCGAGGATCACCAGCACCGGACCTTCGGCCAGCCGCTGCTCACACGCCAGCGCCACCGCCCGCGCGATCCCGAACGGACCCGCTTCCCGCTCCCCTGCCTGCGCGCCGAACCCATCGAGCAGATGCGTCCACGCCCACGCCGCGGGCGCCCCGTCGACCTCCGGACACGCGGCCCCGGCAACGGTCCACCCGTCCCCGGCCAGCACCCCCGCCAGCGCATCACCCTGCGTCGTCTTCCCCGCTCCCGCTTCCCCTTCCAGCCACACCACCCGGGCTCGCCCGTGCGCCACCACCTCAGCCGCCTCGGCGAGCAGCGCCGCCCGTTCGGCGTCGTAGCCGACCGCGACTCCGCTGAACCGCGCTCGCGTGCCTGGCTGATCCGAACCGCTGCCGGCCCCGGCGGCATTCGCCGCACCCACTCCCACGACGCCCACGCTCGCCGACATCTCCGGGGCGTCGTCGCCGACGAGTCGCGCGGGCTGTCCCACGAGGTGGTCGGTAAGCGGTCCGGCCTCCGCGAGTGCGCTCACCGACGTCACCGGTCCCCCATCGTCGGCAGACCGCACGGCTTCGGCCGAACCGATCGCCGAGCCCCTCGAATCCCCACCATCGGCGGGCTGTGCTTGTCCAGCAGACGGTGTCACCGGATCGGGCTGGGCTGGTCCGGCCGATGGCTGCACCGGGTCGGCAGGGTGTACCGCGCCAGTCGATGGCTTCACCGGATCGGCGGGGTGCACCGCGCCGGTCGAGCGGGGCGGCTCGGCGGTCGGTGGCAGGTGCAGTTCCGGGGCGTGGGTGAGGATCGCGGTTTCGAGGGCGGCGAGGGCCGGACCGGGTCGAACGCCGAATTCGGTGTCCAGATAGTCGCGGACCCGGCGGAGGGTGGCCAGGGCGTCGAGCTGGCGGCCCAGGCGGTAGTGGGTCAGCGCCAGGAGGCGGGCGGCGTGCTCGCGGTCGGGATGGTCGGTGACGTGGGGAAGCAGCAGGGCCAGGGCCTCGTCGTGATGGCCGAGGGCCAGCGCCGCTTCGGCGCGGCGCTCGACGGCGACGCGGCGGAGTTCGTGCAGGCGGGCGGCTTCCGGGATGACCCAGTGGGCCGTCGCGAAGGGCGCGTACGGCTCGCCGTGCCAGCACGACAGCGCGTCGCCGAGAGCCACGTAGCGCTCCGCCGGGTCGGTGCGGTCGCCGTCGGCGAGCAGGCGCTCGAACTGCCACGCGTCGACCGCGGACCGGTCGAGACGCAGTGCGTAACCGGGGGCCTCGGAGATCAGGACGGTGGCCGGGGCGCGGGGCGGGCGATCGGGTTCGATGGCGCGGCGCAGGTAGGAGATGTGGGCCTGGAGGGCGCCGAGTGCCTTGGGTGGCGGGTCGCCTGCCCACAGGTCGTCGATCAGCCGGTCGGTCGACACCACGTCGCCGCCCGCGAGAACCAGGCGGGCCAGGAGCGCACGCTGACGCGGTCCACCCAGATCGGCGGGTCGCTCCCCCACCTCGACCCGCAGCGGGCCGAGTACTTCGATGCGTACGGCGGGCGCGCCGCCGTACGGTCCTTCGTCTTCGATACGGTCAATTTACCTGGCGATACGCACCCCCGCGACGCCGATCGCCACACCTTGGGCGACCGTACCGGGGATGATCCACCAGCCCTCGGCGCCCGGCAGTACACCGGGCAGCATCGCCGACACCGTCATGGCCAGGGTGCCCGCGATGATCAGCACGCCCGACCACCGGCCGAACACCGCGGCGGGCCTGATCAGCGCGTACACCGCGAGCAGCACGAATCCGAGCAGCAGCGCTATCGACAGCGGCGCGAGCACGGCGGCCGAGGCGTCGGCGATCTCGGTCGCGGCGTGATGGTCGAGCAGGCTGGTGACGTAGACCTCGTGGTAGGCACCGATCGGGATCACCACCGCCAGCCCGGCGAACAACAGCCCGTGCGCGAGAGTGAGCATCTTGCCCGCCCAGTCCGCGCCCGGCCTGCGGATGGCGCGGACCAGCGCGGGTAGGCCGACCGCCATCAGCACCGCGCCGACGGCGAAGGTGAGGTGCGCGGCTTCCCAGGTCGCCGCGTGCTCGGCGGATTCGGAGTGCTCGAGCGGGTGCATGAGGTTGCCCGCCGCCCACAGCACCGCGCCGACGGCCAGGACTCCGGCCCGCACCCGCTCACGACTTCCCGCCGAAACGGGGCTGGACGCACGGTCGGCGGGGTGCGGCGCCGAGGTGGTGTTGTTGTGCTCATCGGCAATCTCGATAGTCATGAGCCGAGCGTGACCGCCACCGATTGGCTCCCACTTGCGAACGAATTGCGGTCGCCCTCGAACGAGCGCGAGCGGGTAGGGCGGGAGGCTGTGAAACGTCCACCCCGCACAACCCTGTCGGGGTTGGTCAGGCGGGGACCGTCGTCTCTCGAGGGACGGCTGCCTGATGGGTGAGTATGCACACATTTACTCATCGGTCGGCACGGAAGTTTCCGCGCGGACGCGATGGCCGGTTAACATGACGGCAAGGTCTTGAGTACCAGCGCCAAGCCCCGGCTCGCTGGTCGGCAACCCTCCAGCTGCGGTGGGGTGCTCCGGGTGATGAC
>NZ_JBHXMY010000320.1:0-6938 GCF_042720195.1 Nocardia sp. NPDC058497
CCGGTATCGCCGCCACCGTGGGCGGGGTCATCGACCGCCACGCCATGCTGCGCTCGCGCCTGCACCAGGTCGACGGCCGCTGGAACGTCGACACCGCACCCGCCGGTGCGGTCGACGCCGACGCGCTGATCGACCACAGCACCTTCGACGCGACCGCCACCGACGAGGAGCTCGTCGAGATCGCCTCCGCCGCACTGGATGCCAGCCTCGACCGGCTCGATCCGGCCGCGGGCGTCGTCGTCCGGTTCGTGTGGCTGGAGCCGACCGTGAGCGCGCCCGTGGTTTCGCTGCCCGCGACCGACGACGTCGCCGCCGCGCCCGCGATCTCGCTGCCCGCGACCGGCGCAGCCGCGGGTTCGCCCGTCGGCGCACTGCCCGGCACCGAAGCCGCGGCCCCGGCGAAGGCCACCCGCGCCGGACGCCTGATCGTCGTCGCCCACCACCTCGTGGTCGACGGTGTCTCCTGGCGCATCCTGGTGCCCGATTTCGTCGCGGCCTGGGGCCAGCTGTCCGCCGGTCAGCGGCCCGAGCTGGTCGCCCCCGCCACCTCGATGCGGGCCTGGGCGCACGCGCTCGCCGACGAGGCGCGCACCCCCGAACGCGCCGCCGAGCTCGACTTCTGGCGCGAGGTCGTCGCCACCCCGGATCCGCTGCTCACCGAGCGGCCGATGGACCCGGCGGTCGACGTCTCCGGTGTCATCGAGAAGCTGCCGGTGGAGGTGTCCACCGAGGTCACCAAGGCCCTGCTGACCACCGTGCCCGCCCTGTTCCACGGCGGCGTCAACGACGGTCTGCTGACCGCGCTCGCCCTGGCCGCGGCGAAGTGGCGCTCCACTCGCGTCCCCGCCACCGGCGCGGGCACCCCGGTCAACGGCTCCGCGCACCGCGACGGCCTGCGCACCGACTCCGCCCGGTCCGACAGCGATGCGCTGCTGGTCCGCCTCGAGGGCCACGGCCGTGAGGAAGAGGTCGCGCCCGGCGCCGACCTGTCCCGCACCGTCGGCTGGTTCACCGCCATCTTCCCGGTCCGTCTCGACCTGGCAGGCATCGACATCGATGCCGCGCTCGCCGGCGGCCCCGCCCTCGGCAAGGCCGTCAAGGCGGTCAAGGAACAGCTGCTCGCCGTGCCCGACAAGGGCATCGGCTACGGCCTGCTGCGGTACATGAACGCCGACACCGCGGCGGAACTGCCCACCCAGCTGCCCGGCCAGATCAGCTTCAACTACCTGGGCCGCGTCGCCGACAGCGATGTACCCGACGCGCTGCGCGGCTTCGGCTGGATCCCCGCGCCCGAGCTGGCCGCCCTCGGCGGCGCCTACGACGCCGACATGCCGGCGATGGCGCCGCTGGACGTCAACGCGATCGTCGTCGGCGACAAGCTCAGTGCCAATATCGGCTACCCGAGCACCCTGCTCGGCGCCACCGAGGTGCGAGAGTTCGCCGACCTATGGGTCACCGCGCTGGAAGCCGTTGCCCGGCACGCCAACTCGGCCGACGCGGGCGGTCATACGCCGTCCGACTTCGCGCTGGTGCGCTCCACCCAGGGCGATATCGACGTCTGGGAGAAGCGCTACCCCGAGCTGACCCAGGTGTGGCCGCTGGCCGCGCTGCAGGCCGGTCTGTTCTTCCACGCCCGCCTGGCCGCCAGCTCGGTCGACGTCTACACCGCGCAGGCGGTCCTGACGCTCACCGGTCGCGTCGACGCCACCCGTCTGCGCGCCGCCGCCCAGGCCCTGCTCGACCGGCATGAGACCCTGCGCACCGCGTTCGTCACCGACCACGACGGCAATGCCGTGCAGATCGTCCTCGATCACGCCCAGGTGGCCTGGACCGAACACGACCGCACCGAGACGGGCGAGTTCGCCGACCTCGTCGAGGCCGACCGCAACGCCCGCTTCGACCTGGCCGCGCCGCCGCTGATCCGGTTCACCCTGATCCAGATCGCCGAGAACGAGTGGCGCTTCGTGGTGTCCAACCACCACATCCTGCTCGACGGCTGGTCGACGCCGCTGGTCATGCGCGACCTGCTCGCGCTCTACGCCCTGCACGGTGACACGAGCGCGCTGCCCGCCGTCCGTTCCTACCGCCACTTCCTGGAATGGGTTGCCCAGCAGGATCACTCGGTGTCGGTCGCGGCGTGGTCCGACGCGCTGCGCGGCGTCACCGAGCCGACCCTGCTGGCCCGCCCCGACGCCAGCCGCGAGATCGCGGCCCTGTCGGACGAGTACCTGTTCGACCTGGACGAGCCGACCACGGCCCGCCTGGTCGCGCTCGCCGCCGACCTCGGCGTCACCCCGAACACCGTGCTGCAGGTCGCCTGGTCGATCGTGCTCGGCCGGATGACCGGCCGCGACGACGTGCTGTTCGGCACCACCGTCTCGGGTCGCCCGGCGCAGCTGTCCGGCGTGGAATCCATGGTCGGCCTGTTCATCAACACCGTCCCGGTCCGCGTGCGCTTCGACGCCGCCGAATCGGTGCGCGAGGTGCTGACCCGCACCCAGGGCGAGCAGGCCGACCTGCTCGACCACCACTACGTGGGCCTGGCCGAGATCCAGTCGGCCGCGGGCATCGGTGGCCTGTTCGACTCGCTGGTGGTCTTCGAGTCC
Organism: Nocardia sp. NPDC058497; assembly: GCF_042720195.1. Lineage (NCBI taxonomy): Bacteria > Bacillati > Actinomycetota > Actinomycetes > Mycobacteriales > Nocardiaceae > Nocardia > Nocardia sp. NPDC058497. The sequence goes on from NZ_JBHXMY010000320.1 coordinate 2,607, forward strand.
TACCCGGTCGACGCCGAGGGCATCAAGGCCCAGGCCGCCGACATCGACGGCATGGCCGTCACCGGCCTGGACGCCGCCGACGCCACCCACTACCCGCTGTCGCTGATCGCGCAGCTCGACACCCAGCTGCGCATCCGCGCCGGCTACCTGAGCGACCTGTTCGACGCCGCCACCGTGCGCCGCATCGCCGAGCGCCTGATCCGGGTGCTCACCGCGATCACCACCGAACCCGGTGTGGCCGTTGGCGATATCGAGCTGCTCGACGCAGCCGAACGCGAGCTGGTCGTGCGCGACTGGAACGCCACCGCGCACGAGGTCGACCAGCAGGCCACGCTCGTCTCGATGTTCGAGGCGCAGCTGGCGCGCACCCCGCAGGCCACCGCCCTCTCCTTCGAGGGGACGAGTCTGTCCTACGCCGAGTTCGCCCAGCGGGTCTACCGCCTGTCGCGCTGGCTCATCGACCGTGGCGTCGGCCCGGAAACCTATGTGGCACTGGGCATGCGCCGCTCGATCGACCTGGTCGTCGGCATGTACGCGGTGAGCGTGGCCGGTGGCGCCTACGTGCCGCTTGACCCCGATCACCCGGCCGAGCGCACGGAATACATTCTGGCGACGGCGGATCCGGTGTGTGTGCTCACCTCGGGCACCGATCTGGAGATCGACACCGCGCAGGTCCGCATCGACCTGCTCGACCTGGTCGGTTACGCCGATGCCCGCGTCACCGATGCCGAGCGGATCGCCCCGCTGCGTCCGTCGAACACCGCGTACGTGATCTTCACGTCGGGTTCGACGGGTCGTCCGAAGGGTGTGGCGGTCAGCCATGGCGCGATCGTCAACCGTCTGGTGTGGATGCAGACGCAGTATGGCCTGACCGACGCCGATGTGGTGTTGCAGAAGACGCCCGCCACGTTCGACGTGTCGGTGTGGGAGTTCTTCTGGCCCTTGCAGATCGGTGCGAGCCTGGTCGTCGCCAAGCCCGACGGTCACCGCGATCCGGCCTACCTGGCCGAGATCATCCGCCTCGAAGGCGTCACCGTCACCCACTTCGTGCCGTCGATGCTCGCGGTCTTCGTCGCCGACGCCGCGGCCGCCCGCTGCGAGTCGCTGCGGATGGTCTTCGCCTCCGGTGAGGCGCTGCCGCCCAAGCCCGCGCACCGTCTGCGCGAGCTCACCGGCGCCGCCCTGCACAACCTGTACGGCCCCACCGAGGCCGCGGTCGACGTCACCTTCCACGAGGTCGTCGACACCGACACCGACACCGTCCCGATCGGCGCCCCGGTGTTCAACACCGAGGTCTACGTGCTGGACGCGCGCCTGCGGCCGGTCCCGGTCGGTGTCGCGGGTGAGCTGTACCTGGCGGGCACCCAGCTGGCGCGCGGCTACGTCGCGCGGCCGGACCTGACCGCCGACCGCTTCGTCGCCAACCCCTTCGAGGACGACGGCGCCCGCATGTACCGCACCGGCGACCTCGTCGCCTGGACCGAGCACGGCGAGCTGGAATACCTGGGCCGCACCGACTTCCAGGTGAAGCTGCGCGGTCTGCGCATCGAGCTGGGCGAGATCGAGTCGGCGCTGACCGGGCTCGACGAGGTCGCCCAGTCGGTGGTCGTTGTCCGCGGCGACCAGCACACCGGCGACCAGCTGGTGGCCTATGTCATCGCCGCGCCGGGCCGCACCGTCGACATCGAGGACGCCCGCGAGGAACTGGGCAACAACCTGCCCGCCTACATGGTGCCCGCGGTGCTCATCGTCCTCGACGAGTTCCCGCTCAACGCCTCCGGCAAGCTCGACCGCAAGGCGCTGCCCGCGCCGGTGTTCGAGGCCGCGGTGTTCCGCGCCCCGACCACCCCGGTCGAGGAGATCGTCGCCGCCACCTTCGCCGACGTGCTCGGCCTGGAGCGCGTCGGCCTCGACGACGACTTCTTCGCCCTCGGCGGCAACTCGCTGACCGCGACCCAGGTCGCCGCCCGCCTGTCGGCCTCGCTGGAGACCGACATCGGCGTGCGCGAGCTGTTCGAGGCCTCCACCGTCGCCGGGCTGGCCGCGCGCGCCGAGACGCACTCCGGCGCCGACCGCCGCGCCGCGCTGGTCCCGCAGCAGCGCCCCGAGCGGGTGCCGCTGTCGCTGGCTCAGCAGCGCATGTGGTTCCTCAACCGCTTCGACCCCGAGTCCGCGGTCGACAACATCCCGGCCGCCGTGCGGCTGTCGGGCCTGCTCGACCGGCAGGCGCTGCAGGTGGCCGTGGCCGACGTGCTCGCCCGCCACGAGTCGCTGCGCACCTACTACCCGGAGGTCGCGGGCGCGGCCCACCAGGTGATCGTGCCGACCGGCAAGGTCATCCCCGACCTCGCGCCGATCGAGACCACGGGTGCCGAACTGCCGCAGCGCCTCTCGGAGCTGGTGCTCACCGCGTTCGACGTCACCGCCGAGGTGCCGTTCCGGGCCGCCCTGTTCGAGGTGAGCCCGACCGAGCACGTGCTCGCCCTTGTCGTGCACCACATCTCGGCCGACGGCTTCTCCATGGGCCCGCTGACCCGCGACGTGATGACCGCCTACAGCGCCCGCGTCGAAGGCGCGGAACCGGCCTGGCGTCCGCTCGAGGTCCAGTACGCCGACTTCGCCCTGTGGCAGCGCGCCGTGCTCGGCGACGAGGACGACGCCAAGTCCGTGATCTCCCAGCAGATCTCGTTCTGGGGACAGCAGTTGCGCGGCCTGCCCGAGCAGCTCGACCTGCCCGCCGACCGGCCGCGCCCCGCGGTCGCCAGCGGACGTGGCGCCACCCACACCTTCGAGATCGACGCCGAAACCCATGCGGCGCTGGCCGATCTGGCCCGTAGCCGGGGCGCGACGCTGTTCATGGTCGCCCACGCGGCGCTGGCGCTGCTGCTCTCGCGCCTGTCCGGTGAGCACGACATCGCCATCGGCACCCCGATCGCGGGCCGTGGCGAGCGTGCCCTCGACGACCTGATCGGCATGTTCGTCAACACCCTGGTGCTGCGCACCGAGGTCGACGGCGACGCGAGCTTCACCGACCTGCTCGGCGAGGTCCGCGCGGCCGACATCGCCGCCTTCGGCCACGCCGACCTGCCGTTCGAGCGCCTGGTCGAGATCATCAACCCGGCCCGCTCGCAGGCACGCCACCCGCTGTTCCAGGTCATGCTGGCCTTCCAGAACACCGGCCAGTCCAACCTGGAACTGCCCGGCCTGACGGTCAGCGGCGTCGAGCTGCCGATCGATGTCGCCAAGTTCGACCTGAACGTGGTGCTCACCGAGAAGCCTGCGGAGTCCCCGTCGGGCATCGTCGCCGAGCTGATCTACGCCACCGACCTGTTCGACGCGGCCACGATGGACCGCTTCGGCGCCCGGTACGCGCGTCTGCTCGCCGAGATCGCGGCGGCGCCGAACCGCGCCGTGGGCGACATCGAGTTGCTCGACGCGACCGAAACCGCGCTGGCCGTGCACGGCTGGAACGACACCGCACGCGCGCTGCCCGATGCGGGCACCCTGGTCGATGAGTTCAACCGGCAGGCCGCGGCCACCCCGGACGCGGTCGCGATCGTCGACCCGGCCACCGGCTCGACCCTGACCTACGCCGAATTCGCCTCGCGCGTGCACCGATTGGCGCATCGCCTGATCGAGGCGGGCGTCGGCCCGGAGACCCTGGTCGCGCTCGGCCTGCGCCGCAGCATCGACCTGGTCGTCGCCGCCTACGCGGTGCAGGAAGCGGGCGGTGGCTACGTGCCGCTCGACCTGGACCAGCCCGCCGACCGCATCTCCTACGTGCTCGACACCGCCGCCCCGGTGGTCGTCCTCACCACGGGCCGTGACGGTTTCGACGCTGGCGAGCTGCCGACGCTGGCCATCGACACCCTCGAGCTGGCGGCCTACTCCGACGCGCCGGTCACCGATGCCGAGCGGATCGCGCCGCTGCGCCCGCGGCACCCGGCCTACGTCATCTTCACCTCGGGTTCGACCGGCCGCCCCAAGGGCGTCGCCGTGCCGCACGCCGCCGTCGTCAACCAGATTCGCTGGATCACCGGTGAATACGGCATCGGCGCCGACGATGTGGTGCTGTTCAAGACCCCGGCCACCTTCGACGTGTCGGTGTGGGAGCTGTTCGGCCCGCTGAGCACCGGCGGCCGGATCGTCGTGGCCAGCCCCGACGGTCACCGCGACCCGCAGTATCTCGCGGATGTCATTGCGGCGCAGCGCGTCACGATGACCTCGTTCGTGCCGTCGATGCTGACTGTTTTCGCAGGCAGCATCGATGCCGCCGCCGTCGCGGGCGGAGCTCTGTCCTCGCTGCGTGCCCTGCTGATCGCCGGTGAGGCC
>NZ_JBHXMY010000321.1:0-6938 GCF_042720195.1 Nocardia sp. NPDC058497
CAGGTTCTCCTCGACCGCGGCCAGCAGCCTGCTGACCCGCTCGGCGTGCCGGTCGTCGTCGGTCTGCACGGCCAGTTCGGTCTCCAGGCCGAGCACCACACCCTGGCAGTAGCTGAACACCGGACGCTCGATCTCGCCCGACGGCAGGTGGATGCCGTCGAGGATCAGGCCGGACCCGGGGTCGCGCAGGGTCGCGTCCAGCCAGTCGGCCATCTCCTGCGCGCGCTCGACCCGGCCGAGGCGCAGCAGCGCGATGCCCGCCGGGCCGTTGGCCGGTGCGTTGAAGAAGTCGGAGCGGACCCGCCACGGGATGCCGCCGCCGGTCTCCGGCGCCCAGGCGCCGTAGAGCTGCTGCTCGAGCGCGACCAGGCCGCGGCGGGCCTCGGTCAGGTCCTGGGTGCGCTCGGCGCGTTCCAGCGCGATCGCGAGCCAGGCCATGTCGTCGTAGTAGCGGTTGGTCCAGCCGGTGAGGTTGCGGATGCGGATGGCGCGGGCGATGGCGCCGATGCGCCTGCGTCGCGCGGGGGTCGGCACGCGGTTGGCGGCGTCGACCGCGATGTCGAGCAGGTGCGCCTGCCACCAGTAGTGCCAGCCGGCGAACGCGCGCTCGCGCCGGGTCGCGGGCCAGCCGACGACACCCAATTCCGTTCCGGGACAACCCCACAGCGTGCGCAGGTGCCGCGAGACGATCGCGGACTCGGCCATGTCGGCACGCTCGGACCACAACGCCGGTGTCGGCACGGATCCGGCGCGATCAGTGGGCTGTGGGCGCCGGCCGCTGCGCGAGGTCATAGGACCATGGTGCCAGTTGCCGCCCGGTTTTCGCGCCCGTTCTGTTACCGATTCGAGGCTGATTCGATCACAACCAGGCCGATTCACCCATCACGACGGTCAGGAACCGACCGGTCACCAGGCCAGCGAGAGGTCGGCGTGCTGGCGGATCCAGGCGTGCATGGCGATGCCGGCGGCGACACCGGCGTTGATACTACGGGTCGAACCGAACTGGGCGATCGAAACTGTCAGCGCCGCAGCGTCTTTCGCATCCTCGCTGACACCAGGGCCTTCCTGGCCGAACAGCAGCAGACAGTCGCGCGGCAGCTGCGCCGTCTCCAGCGGGACCGCGCCGGGGACGTTGTCGACCGCGACGACGGTCAGCCCCGCGCCTGCGGCGAACTCACGCAGTTCGGCCAGGTCGGCGTGGTGCATCAGGTGCTGGTAGCGGTCGGTGACCATGGCGCCGCGCCGGTTCCAGCGCCGTTTGCCGACGATGTGCACCGCGGCCGCCGCGAAGGCGTTGGCCGTGCGGACGACGGTGCCGATATTGGCGTCGTGGCCGAAGTTCTCGATGGCGACGTGGAAGGGGAAGCGGCGGGCGTCGATGTCGGCGACGATCGCCTCGCGGGTCCAGTACCGGTACGCGTCGACGACATTGCGCCGGTCGCCCTCGGCCAGCAGGTGCGGGTCGTAGCGGTCGTCGGTGGGCGCCGGGGTGCCGTATTCCTGCTCCCACGGTCCGAGTCCGTACGGATGCTCGCCCCATTCGGTCGGACCCGCGACCTCGACCTCGGGCGATGGCACTGACTCGTTCACCCCGAGAATGCTAGGTGGGGCCCGGTCCGGCCGACGACTCGGCCGGGGCTGGGTACACCTGCGCGAATCGTGATCGCGAGGCCGCCGACGACACGAACACGCGACCTATCCTGGAATCGTAGGGCTCACGGGTGGTTGTCGGTATGGAGCACACGCGCATTGTTCAGGCGCTGACCTGCGTCGTCGCGCTGTATCTGGTCGCGCTCGCGGTGTGGCTCGGCTGGCTCGCGCCCCACACACCGCCGGGGACGCTGCCCTATCAGGTCTTCATCATGGTCGGGCTGTTCGGTGCCGCCGCAGGCATCGCCATGGTGATCGCCTCGATGCCGACCAAAGCCGACCGGCAGCTGCGTAAGCACGGCTTGGAGGGCTGGGCGCGCATCGACGGCGTGCGGCCGCTGACCCGCACCGACCATTCCAGTGAAATCACCGAACTCGATGTCGAGCTGACCGTGCCGGGGTCCGACAGCTACCACGGCAAGATCGTGGTCGACGTGATGCCGGTGGACAAGCCACGGATGGCGATCGGGCAAACCATCCCGATCCGCGTCGACCCGACCGACCGGGACAGAATCATCCTCGTGTTGTAGCTGTTCCGCCTCTCCGCGATTCTGGCCAGACCTAGGATGGTCGTTGCGTGAGCGGGCGGCTTCCGGCCGGCGCGGGCACGGGTCAGCCCGTACCCGGCGAGTTACCCATGTGCTTGCGAGATCTGTCGCCGGGATGACTGTGGCAGCTCCACCGAGGGCCGCGTTCAGGGAGGGCAGGGCGACGATCTCGCGGGTGGTGGTGTCGACACGGAGTATCAGGCACCGCGCGAGGGCGGGGCCACCTCGGGATCTGTGAGCAGGTACTGGGCGGCGGCGTAGGTCGCCAGGATGACGCCCTCACTCACCCGCCGGGTGCGGTCGTCGCGGGCGAACAGGCGGCGCAGCACGATCAGGCCGTCCGACACCGTGAACAGCAGTGCGCCGAGGCCGAGCCTGCTGCGCGGGTCGCTGTTCGGAATGTTCAGTCCCGCGATGTTCTTCGCGCCGGGAGCCAGCGCGGGGTCCGATGCCAGGGTCGCCGCGGTGCCGAGGGTGGCGCCGTAGGCGGTCAGCGGGATCGCGAGGACCGGGGCCTTCGCGCGCAGCAGGCCGGCCGCACCGGCCCACGCCACCAGCCGGGGTGCGGCGATCGCGGCGCGCGGGCGGGCGCCGCGCCGCCACCACAGCAGCGAGTAGCCGGTCTGCATGATCGCGAACGAGGACGCGCCCGCGATCAGGCGCTTGTCGTCGTCGGGATCGATGAGCAGCACGTCACCGACGGTGGCCGCGGCCAGCGAGCCGAGCAGGATCCGGCGCTCGGCCGGATCGAGCTCGACGCCGCTGGTGACGGTGTCGGCCGCCAGCAGCGGCATCAGCAGCGGCTTGGTCAGCCATTGGAGCCGGTCGCGGCCGGTGACGGCACCGAAGACGGTGACCGCCGCCGCCGCGAGATAACCGGCACGCAGCGGTCGCACGTCAGAAGCTCGCTTCCTGCGGCGCGGGCGGCAGGGTGACGACCTGGCCCGCGTAACTCAGCCCGGCGCCGAAGCCGAGCAGCAGCGCCAGCTGACCGCCCTTCGCCTTGCCGGTGACCAGCATCTCCTCCATCGCCAGCGGGATCGAGGCGGCCGAGGTGTTGCCGGTGTTCTCGATGTCGTTGGCCATCGGGATGCTCTCGGCCAGGCCGAGGTTCTTCTTCATCAGCTCGTTGATGCGCGCGTTGGCCTGGTGCGGGATGAACACCTCGATGTCCTCCTTGGCCACACCGGACATCTCCAGCGCCGCCGACAGCGCGCGCGGCAGGGTGATCGCGGCCCAGCGGAACACCTTCGGCCCCGCCATCCGCAACGCCATGCGCCGCAGCGGGTCGCCCGCGTAGCCGGGCTCCTGGACCTCGAGGGCCCGCAGCGAGAATTCGAGGAAGTCGATGTCCTGGGAGATGGCCTCGGCGTTGTCGCCATCGCTGCCCCACACCGTCGGGGAGATGCCGTTCTCCTCCGACAGACCGACCACGACCGCGCCCGCGCCGTCGCCGAAGATCATCGCGGTGCCGCGGTCGGTGGGATCGAGGCCGACCGTCATCGTCTCGGCGCCGATCACCAGAATGTAGTCGGCCGAGCCTGCCCGGATCAGGTCGGCGGCGACGCCGAGTCCATAGCCGAAGCCGCCGCAACCGGAGGTGAGGTCGAAGGCGGCGACGCCGTTGAGGCCGAGGTCGGAGGCCACCGACGGCGCGCCGTGCGGGGTGAGCTTGAGCCAGCTGGAGGTGCACAGGATCACCGCGCCGATCTTCGACCGATCGATCGGGGTGTTCTTCAGCGCGCGTTCACCCGCGGCGGCGGCGATGGAACGGATGGTCTCGTCGCCGCTGATCCAGCGCCGGTTGTGGATACCCGTGCGCTCGTAGATCCACTCCGGCGTCGAGTCCAGTACCTCGCATACCTCAGCATTGCTGACGATGCGCTGCGGTCGGTACGCACCGATCCCGAGCATCGCGACGTTGTCACGACTCTTGTTTACTGCAATGCTCACCACAGGTGACTCACACGTCCTTCAGACTTTCCGGACGACCACATCGTCATCCAGGGTTACCGTTGTTCAGGCTAACTCAGAGCAAGGTCATCGAGACCGAGGATGGATCGATACTCCAGCCCCTCCGCGGCGATGACCTGGTCAGCACCGGTTTCCCGATCGACAACGGTAGCGACGCCGACCACGATCGCGCCCGCGTCACGCAGCGCGCGCACCGCGGTGAGCGGCGAATTGCCGGTGGTGGTGGTGTCCTCGACGACCAGCACGCGCTTGCCGACGATGTCGGGGCCCTCGATCTGGCGCTGCATGCCGTGCGCCTTGGCCGCCTTGCGCACCACGAACGCGTCGATCGGGCGGCCCGCCGCGTGCATCACGGCCATCGCGACCGGATCGGCGCCCATGGTGAGCCCACCGACGGCGTCGAAGTCCCAGTCGGCGACCAGCTCGCGCAGCAGCGAACCGATCAGCGGGCCTGCCTGGTGGTGCAGCGTCGCACGGCGCAGGTCGACGTAGTAGTCGGCCTCCTTGCCCGAGGACAGCGTCACCTTGCCGTGCACGACCGCGAGCTCGCGCACGAGCGCGGCCAGCTGGTCGCGATCTGCCTCGGTGAGCGCCTGACGTGCCTGGTCGATCATCGTTTGCGTGTCCTTTCGGTCATGATCCGGGCCTATGGTTACGCTACGCGCCGCGTCCGGGCCCGACGCTCATGCCCTAGGTCCGTCCGCGCGCGTTGAAGAGTCCGCGATTCATGCGGGCCACCAGGGTCCGTGGGACGAAGCCCGCCACCGCGGTGAGCACCTTGTACTGCACGCCCGGCACGCTGATCACCCGCCCCGCGTCCAGGTCGTGCAGACACCCGTCGACGACCTGGTCGACGTCGAGCCACAGGCGCTGGGGAATTGATCTCATCTCGATGCCCGCCCGCTCGTGGAACTCGGTGTGCACGAACCCGGGGCACAGCGCCTGGATGCGGACACCGGTGCCCGCCAATCCACCCGCCAACCCTTCCGAGAAGGATACGACGTAGGCCTTGGACGCCGAATAGGTCGACCCCCGTCCGGGGATCAGCCCGGCCACGCTCGCCACATTCACGATCGAGCCGGTGGCCGCGGCGATCATCGGCGGCAACGCGGCCCTGGTCAGCTGCAGCACCGAGGTGACGTTGACGTCGAGCTGCGCCTGCAGTTCGGCGGGCTCCAGGGTCCAGAACTCTCCCGAATGCGCGAAACCCGCGTTGTTGACCAGGAATTCGAGGCCCTTGGCGGCCCGATCGGCGACGCGGGCGCGGTCGTCGTCATCGGCGAGGTCGGCGGCGAGCACCTCGGTGGAGGTGGCGTAGCGGCGGCCGAGCTCGTCGGCGAGAGCCCGCAGACGTACCTCGTTCCTGGCGACGAGCACCAGGTCGTAGCCGAGCGAGGCGAGACGGTGGGCGAAGCCCTGCCCGATCCCGGACGTCGGTCCGGTGATCATGGCGACGGGACGATGCGAGCCGGGCAGGCGAAGCGGGCTGTCGGTCACTTCGGTACGGGCCCCTGGTACGGGCGGAAACCGGGGTGGAACGGTCCGCCGGGCTGTCCCGAGTCGGCGTCCTCGTCACGCGACGCGGGCGCTTCGGGGCGCGGACGCGGTTCCGGGACGACGGCCAGCGACGGCCGCTTCGGCGGCTCACCGAGCGGGCGGCGGCCCGGGGCCGGCTGGTCCTCGAAGTCGGGATCGTCGAGGTCGGGGTCGTAGTCGTCGCCGGTGTAGGCCTGCGGTCGGCCAGCGGGCGCGCGACGGCCGAACTCGAAATCGTCCGGTTCGGGGGCTTGGGAGCTCAGACCACGGCCGCCGTACGGCTGGTCGCCGTAGGGATCGTCGAGATCGGCATCGTCGGGTCCCGGGAAACGGGCGCGACCAGGCTCGTCGTGGTCACCGGCGGCGGGACGCCCGAATTCGGCCGGTGCGCGGTCGTCGTCGAGATCCTCGTCGTACCCGGCGCGGAAGCCCAGCGGCTCGTCGGCATTGCTGCGCGGGCGGGTATATTCGCTCGGCTCGACCACCGGCGGCAGCACATGCAGCAGGCCGGACAGGCGCAGCACCGCGTCGATCGCGGTCTCCCAGTCCTTGGGTCCGCTGCCGACGGGCAGCATGCCGAGGGTCCAGTTGCCCTCGCTCCACAGCATCTGCACGGTGTCCGAGAGCGACTCGATGAAGCCGACCATCCGCTGATCGACCGCGTGCCTGGCGATCTCGGGATCGGTCGCGAACACGACCCGGTCGCCGATCGCGCCGAGCAGTTCCAGATCGTGGTCCTTCGGCGGCGACGCGGTCTTGAGCCGCATGTCGACGTCGATCTCGGAGCCGATCTGGCGGCGCACCGCCACCAGCGTCGCCGCGTCTTCCAGGTCGAAGAGCACGAACTTCTCGCCCTTGCGGATACCGGAGACCACGTCGACCGCGGAGAGATAGCCGAGCTTGGCCAGCGCGCCACGACGCCACGTCGAGGCGAGCGCCGGCTCGACCGAGACGTAGGTATAGCCCTGGGACTTCGCCCAGACCTGGCGCGCGTGCCCGGTGCGCTGTCGCTGGACCCGATCGAAATAGAGCAGTACGACCGCACCAACGAGTGCGATCGCCGCCAACCCGAACCACATAGCCGTCATCGTCGCCTAGCCTATCCAGCCGTCGCCGTGATTGCCCGGCAGTGCCGGGCTTTCGACGCGCGGGTCGCTCATCGGGGGCCGCTTGGTAACGCGCGACAGATGATGATCTATTCGTGGGTCGAGCCCGCTGGGGTTTTTTGGC
>NZ_JBHXMY010000322.1:0-6891 GCF_042720195.1 Nocardia sp. NPDC058497
GGGTACCGGTTGGACCTTTGTCGGCGCCGTTGCTTTGTGGGCCGGGTTTTCCGTGTTCGCCGGGGCCGGACGGTCCTGCGCCACGTTCGCCGGATGAATCGCCGCCGGTGCCCGGGCTGCCCCCTTCGGGGCTGCTGTGGTTGTCGGAAGGGTCGCGTTCGAGCCGTTGTTCGGCAGTGGAGTTGCCATCGTCGTTCGGGGTGTTGGGTACCGTGCGCCAGCCCTCCGGGTCGGTATCCACCTCGGGCATGTTGTCGCCTGGGCCTTTGGAGCCTGGCGACACGATGCCCGGGTCGATGCCGGACGGCTTCGTGCCCTGTCCGTCGTTGAAACCGGCAAGTTGTGCGTCGGCGTCAGGAGGTGTTGTCGGTGCCGGGGGCTCGGCAGCGATAGACACGGCGGAGTCGAGGTCGGCATCGGCAGGAGTGTCCGAAGTGGTGATCGCCGAGGACTCGGGGTCGGCGAGGATCGGGTAGATGGTGTCGGCGGTGGGGGCGATGGTTTGGATGAGGGTGGTGCCGTCGACGGTGTACTCCGTCTCGACCTCGCGGCCCACTGCGTCGTAGGCCCACGGTCGTTGGATGTGGCCGATGGCTCGCTCGTCGGGACCGAGGATCGAGACGGATCCGTCGGGGTTGCGCGCCAATCGTCCGCCGGCGGGGACAGGGTGGGCGAACTGGTCGCGGACCGGTGCGTCCTGATTGTTGATCAGGACGAAGGTCTGTTCGGTGCCGTTCGCGCGGGGCACGGTGAGCTGTTCGTAGCCGGTGCCCGGGTCGACAACGACCCGGATCCGCTCGCCCGGCGTTCCGGTCACATCGTGGCGGCCGGTATCCGCACCGACGGTCTCGTCTTTACGGCGTGGGGAGAACCGAGTGGGAATCCTGAACACGAAAGGTGCTGCGGGAGGGGCGAGCCCGGCGTCCAGGCTGGTCAGTTCGCCGGTGCCGAACCGACTCGCCGAGACCCTGGCATCAGGGTCAGCGACCGTGGTCGGGTTCAGGGAGGCGAAGAACGCGTCGCGTTGCGCGGTCCCGCCACCCGGCGTGGGGCTCGGCGCTGTGAGAGTGGTGCCTTGATCGAACAGTTCGCGCGCGACCTCAGCACTTGCGTCGAACGCGCTGTCGATCACGGACGCACCGCTGTCGCCGACCACCCTGAAGGACCATGCGGCGGTCGAAGCGTGGGCGCGAGCGAGGCGTGCCAGGACTCGCTGCCAGTCACCGACTCCGGTGCTGGTCTTCACGGCCGCGGCAGCAGCGGCACTGGCGACAGCCGCCCCGACGAGCGGGTAGGCGACGATAACCATCACCGGGATGAGCGGGGGGATGGCGATGAGCGGCAGGATCGGGACAATGACGGCGGGAGTCTGGGCGGTCAGGGCCGCCAATCCGTCCGACGCGGCGGCAGCGGTTGCGATCGCCCCGGTATTCGCCGCGACTGGATCCGCGGGCCGACCCGTGATCGCACCCAGGCCACCGCCGATGACCGCGGGAATCTGTTCACCGAGCGGGTTCTCCGTGAATCGCAGACCGGTCGCGATCTTGATCTCGGCGACCGTTCGCTCCACCACCTGCCCGAGTTCACGCTGTAGATCGGTGGCAGTCGTGACCAGCGATTCCCAGCGCGCACGTATTCGCACGAGTTGATCCATCGCACTCGGCGCGGTGAGGACGCCGGCGCTGCGGACAGCCGCGACTGCTTCTTGCAGCAACTCGTAGGTGTGTGGGGCGTCGGCGGCGACCGGTTCCATCTGGGATTGCAGCCGTGACAGCGCGATCGCGAACTCGGAGAGGGCAGTGCCGCTGCGTTGGTAGGCGGTGCCGATGAGCTGTAAACGGTGCGCGAGGTGGTCGTCTTTGACACCTGTGAACAGCTCGGCTTCGATCCCGACGAACTGTGCAGTGTCAGCCCCGGCGACCCGGTAGCCTGCGTCGGCGGCCGCGTAGCCGAACGCGCTCCATTCGCGCCCGCAAGCGCTGATCTGATCGGTGTCACCGTCCATGACGAACAATTCGTCCGGGTACCGATCCACCAACGCAATGGTGAGTACTTGGTCGATCACACCGGCATTGGTGTGCATTTCTGTGTCAGGCATGGAATCGGCCCCCCGATCGGTAGTGTTCAGCGAGGTTGGTCAGTCGACTCGGGTCAGGGCGTCACCCCGGCGAGCCCGGCGGCACCACCGATGCCCGCGCCGACCGCGCCACCCACCGCGGCGGCAGGGAGGCCGAGGGCCGCCGCGCCGACGGCACCACCGGCGAGACCACCGGCGATCGCGCCGCCCACTGTCGCGACCGCGATGGTGGGCACGGCTCCGGCGAAGATGATCGGCTGGACCACAATGTTTCCGAGGCACCCGGTCGTCAGGCACGCGACTACCGCGGTTGACGCCACGGTCCCGGCCACGCCCGCCGTACCGGCGACGAACCCACCGGCCGCACCCGCGCCGGCACCGACCACCGCGCCCGGCACCGCACCGACCACCGCGGCGGGCACCCCGGCGACCAGGGCGCCGATCGCCGCGCCCGCGAGCACAGCATTCTGCACCTTCAGCGGATCCGGCGCCGCGACCACCTCGGCATCACCCGGCGCGATCACGGCGACGGGGGCAGACACCGCGACGGGCTCCCCGGTGACGGCATGCGCGGTGGACATCGCCGGGCCCGTGGCGAGCGCGCACAGTGCACCGATGGTCGCGGCGCGCAGTGCGACACGGGGACAACGGGTTTCGGTCATTGCTGTTCTCCTCTTGATCGTGGGACAGGGTTCACTGAGCGGCAGGCGTCACGATGACGCCGATATCCGCTGTGCTGGAATCGGATTCGACGACTACGCGGCCGCGTTCGGTCGCAACGACGCGGCCGCCGTGCACGGTCACCGTGCTGCCGCCGGGATAGGCGAGCTCGGGGACGGCGATCACCGTGCGGCTGCCCGCGGGGAACTCGCCGGTTCCGTCGGCACGGGCCGGGCTGTAGGTGAACTCGAACCGGCCGGTGGCACGCTCGAAGCGCCAGCCGCGCGGCGTACCGGCCACCCGTTGCGGGTACGGCCGCACGAGCGCGGCGAGGTTGGCCGCGTTGATGTTGGCCGGGACCGGTGGCCGTCGCGCATCGACGAGCAGGCCCTCGATCTCGGGACTGGTCGCGGTGGTGGTGGGATCGTTGCCGCCGTAATTCCAGTGGTACCAGGAGCTCATCTCGGCGTCGGCGAGGTCTGTCTGAGCCGCGAGGACGTCGGTGTTGTCGGTCGCGCCGAATTCGGTGAGCACCGCGGGACGGTGGTCGTGCTGCATCACCTGGCGCGCGTGGGCCGCCGCGTCGCGGTAGAAGGGCAGGCACCAGTCGATCGGCGGGCGTAGCGCTCCGGTGCATGGCACCGCATAGGAGTTGTATCCGTGCACGATGCCGGGCAGCGTCGACGGCGGCACCTGTTCCACGGCACCGATCGCGGAGAGGATGTAGCCGGACTCCACGATCGGCGCGGTCGCGTCCACCTCGCGAATGGCCGCGGCGACTCGGTCACCGAACTGGCGCAGTCGCTGCTGTGGTGAGGGCACCGGGCATGTTCCGGTGACACACAGATCCTGGAAGATGCCGATGGACGGCTCGTTGAGGATGCCGTATCCGGCGAGGCCAGGCGTGCCTCGCAGGCGGGTGGCCGTGTACTGCCACGCCCGGCTGAAGTGGTCGAGCAGACCACGGCCGTCGGGTGCGGGCGAATCGGCGAAGAAATGTGAGAAGGCTTGGTAGATGGCGGGACTGAACTGCGCGGTGACGATCGAACCGCTGACGTCGGGGAATCCGTCGGTCCGGGTCGCCCAGGGCGGGGCCCCGGCGCCGCCGAGCGCACTACCCCACCGGTCCTGATGGAACTCGACGGTGGTGTAGATGCCGTGATCGGCCGCGGTCGTGACGAATCGGCGGATCGTGTCGAGGTAGACGTCGTCGTACTCGCCCGGACTCGGTTCCACTGCCTCCCAGATGATCCCGAGCCGGATCCCGTTGAATCGATGGTCGCGCAGGAACTCCGCGTCGGCGGTGTCGAAGCCGTAGTGCTCCGGGGTGTAGGGAGCGGTCTTGCTCACGACGTTCTCACCGTGCACGACCACCACGCGACCGTCGGTGTCCACCAGCCATCGGTCGACGACCGTGAGGGCGCCGGTGATCTCCACGGCGGGGCTCGCCGCGGCAGGTGTGGCAACCGTCAGCCACAGCAGGGACAACGCGGCCGCGAGCAGGCGGTGTGGGTATCGGGTCATGATTCTTTCCGGGGTTCGGACAGGGCGGCGGCGAGCAGCGGCCACGCCGAACGCAATTCGGCCGACCAGTAGGGCCAGGAATGGGTGCCGGTCGCACGCAGATTCACCGTCGCGGCGATCCCCAGCGCGTCGAGACGTGCGGCGAGGCGCCGGGTGCACAGACTCGCGCCGCTCTCGAGCGGACCGCCGAACACCACCGCGTCGAGCACCGCCGGATTGCCGGTGGTGTCGTGCGTTCCCGGCACGCCGGTGCCCGCCGAGAGGTATACGGCTGTCGAGCGCAGGGATTCCGCGTGGGCGATCACGTCGTGAGCAGCCCAGTTCGGGTCGCCGGACGGGCCGAACATGTTGTCGGCGTTGCCACCCATGCTCGCCACGACCGCACGGAGCTGTGCCTCGCCGAGTCCGGTACTGGTGTAGCAGCCGCTGAAACCGGCGACCGCGGCGAAATCACCGGGGTTGCGGGCCGCCAGCATGAATGCCCCCTGCGCTCCCATCGACAATCCGGCCACCGCCTTGGTGCCGTTGCCGTGGTAGGTGGCATCGAGCAGCGGCGGAAGTTCCCTGGTGAGAAAGGTTTCCCACTGGTAGGTGCCCAGCACGGGGTCCGGGCGTTGCCAGTCGGTGTAGTAGCTGACCGGGCCGCCCACCGTCAGCACCACGTTCACCGGCTTGTCGGCGAAGAAGTCCACCGCGTCCGCGCGGGTGATCCAGGTGTTGCCGGCCGGGTCGGCGGCTCTGCCGTCGAGCAGATACACAGTCGGGCGAGGGGTTTCGCCGTGCGAGGGCAGGAGGACCTGTACCTCGACGATCCGGCCCATCGCCGGGGAGGCCACGAACACCCGATGCCACCGGTCGGTGATCTGCTCGACGTGATCGATCATCGCCCGATCGGGGCTGCCCGGTCCGGGCTGTGCGCCCGACGGCGACGCGACGACGACGAGCATGGCGACAGCGACGGCGACCGTTCCGACGGCACGCGTCAGCATGGCGCCGAACGAGGCGGGGCTCATACGGGCACCGGCGCCGACGCCGCGGTGATCGCGAAGTGATCTTCGAGCACGTCCGCGCCACGCCGAGGCCCACCCGCGGCAGCGAACGCGGCGGCGATCCGTCCGGCCCCGGGCCCGCAGGCCCGTGCCCCGTCGACGGCACGACGCAGCGCACCGGTGTTCAGTCCGCGACTCGGCAATCCGGTTCCCGCATCGGCACTGACCACACGGCGTGCGACTTCGGCCTGGTCACGGCCGAACGGGACGACGCACACCGGCACACCCGCTGCCAGCGCCTTCTGCGTGATGCCCATGCCACCGTGTGACACGACGACAGCGGCACGCGAAAGTAGCAGGTCGTGTGGCAGATACGACACCACTCGCGCGTTGGCCGGTACCCGGAACCCGGCCGGATCCAGCGCTCCGGCGGTGACGACGGTGTAGAGGTCGCTGTCGGCCAAGGCATCCAGCGCGGTCTGCGCGAGGGCACCGTCGTCCTGGAACTCGGTCGAACAGGTCACCACTGCCAGCGGGCGGCGAATACGGGTCAGCCACTCCGGCGGGTCCGCAGGGGGCGCCCACAGGCCGGGTCCGATCTGATGGACGATGGTCGGCCAGTCCGAGCGCGCATCGTCGAACGGTGGCGCGGTGAAGTTGAGGATCACCGGCGACTGGGCGAGATAGTCGACCGTGTGGCGCAACGGTGCCAGCCCATGCTGCCTGCGCGCAGTGTTGAGTCGCGGAAGTACGGTGTCCCACAGCAGATTCGACATCTGCGCCACCGCCGTGTCCCGCAGACGGCCGATGGGGCCGTCCATCGGGGTGAGGCCGAGACCGAACGGCGGCACGTCACGTGACGGGATCGGCAGCAGCATCGGCGACCACGTCGCCCACGGCAAACCGCTGGCCGCGGCCCAGGTCTGGGCACCAGCGGTCGTGGTGTCGATCAGCAAGGCATCGGGCTGATCGTCCTCGACAGCCGTGCGGATCGCGTCGATCTCGTGCGGAATCCGGTCGGTCAGTGACCGCAGTGCCGCCAGCAGTGCGCCGACCCTGGTCTTGCCCCAGTCGTGCAGGGTGTCTTCGGCCAGCGCCGGTGGCAGTGCCCGCACCGCGATGCCGAGCGCGCGCAGTGCCTCCTCGGCACCGGGAAGTGTCATGACGGTGACCGTGTGTCCGCGGGCAGCCAGCTCGCCCAGCACCGGTACCACGGGGAACAGGTGGCCCTTGGCCGGTGAGGTGAAAACGAGGATCTTCGCCACCGACGACCTACTTCGCCAGCTTGTCGAAGACCGCGCTGCCCGCCTGATCGGCGCCGTCCGCGCGGGCCGCGACGACCGCCGCGGTGGTACCCCAGTTGCCGATATTGTCGATCAGCTGCTGGGTGCTGGTCTTCCACTCGTCGTGGAACTCGGTGATCGCGTCCTGCACGGCCTGCTGCTGCTGGGTCCCCAGGCCGGAGATCTCGGTCAGCGCGCTCTTCGGTGCGCTCAGCACACTCTCGACTCGCACCAGATCGGCTGCGATGGCATGCAATTCGACGATCGGAAACTGCGCGAACGACATGGTCGTCTCCCCCTTCTCGGATGTGGAATTACTCGTCGGGCCCGGTCGGAACGCCGGGCGGGAAGTCCGGTG
>NZ_JBHXMY010000323.1:0-6889 GCF_042720195.1 Nocardia sp. NPDC058497
CGGTCACGCTCAACCGCCTGGATCTGGACAGTTTCCCGCTGCGCGGCACGGACTTCCGCTGGGTGCAGAACAACCCGTACGTCGGCTGAGGCCGGCTGGTGAGCGCCGGGCCGTCGACAGGGGAAGACGGTCGGCAGTGGCTCGCCGACGCAGATGTCGGCGGGCCCGTTCGGTGTCCGGCGCGCCAGGAACTAGGCTCCGACATTGTGCCGAACACGTCTGACACCGCATCGACCCCGCCCGCCGGAGACCCGAACTACCTGGTCGGGCTCGATCTGCGCGGGCGCAGAGTCGTCGTGGTCGGCGGCGGCACGGTCGCCCAGCGCAGGCTCGGTCTGCTGGTGGCCTCCGGCGCGGATGTCCACGTGGTCAGCAAGACGGTCACCCCGGCCGTCGAGGGCATGGCGACCGCGGGGCAGCTCACCGTCGAGCTGCGCGCCTACGCCGACGGCGATCTCGACGGCGCCTGGTACGCGATGGCGTGCACCGACGAACCCGGGACCAATGCCGCGGTGGTCGCCGAGGCGACCGCGAAGCGAATCTTCTGTGTGCGTGCCGACATCGCGCGCGACGGCACCG
This sequence comes from Nocardia sp. NPDC058497, assembly GCF_042720195.1. Lineage (NCBI taxonomy): Bacteria > Bacillati > Actinomycetota > Actinomycetes > Mycobacteriales > Nocardiaceae > Nocardia > Nocardia sp. NPDC058497. The sequence goes on from NZ_JBHXMY010000323.1 coordinate 580, forward strand.
CCGTCACCCCGGCCACCGCGCGCTACGACGGGCTGACCCTCGGTGTCCTGGCCGGTGGCGCGCACCGGCGCTCGGCCGCCGTGCGCAACGGGCTGCTCGAAGCGCTGCAATCCGGCGTGGTGACCGATGATTCGGAGCCGGTGACCCCCGGTGTCGCCCTCGTCGGCGGCGGACCGGGCGATCCCGACCTGATCACCGTGCGCGGCCGCAGGCTGCTCGCGCGCGCCGACCTGGTGGTCGCCGACCGGCTCGCGCCGCCGGAACTGCTCGCCGAACTGGGCCCGCACGTCGAGGTGATCGACGCCGCGAAGATCCCGTACGGCCGCTCGATGGCGCAGGAGGCGATCAACCGCGCGCTCGTCGAAGGCGCCAAGGCGGGCAAGTTCGTCGTCCGGCTCAAGGGCGGCGACCCGTATGTGTTCGGCCGCGGCTACGAGGAGCTCGAGGCCTGCACCGAGGCGGGCATCCCGGTGACGGTGGTGCCCGGCATCACCAGCCCGATCTCGGTGCCCGGCGCCGCGGGCATCCCGGTGACCCATCGCGGGGTGACCCACGAGTTCGTCGTGGTCAGCGGGCACGTCGCCCCCGACCATCCGGATTCGCTCGTCGACTGGGCCGCGCTGGCCAAGTTGCGCGGCACGCTGGTGCTGATGATGGCCGTGGAACGGATCGACAAGTTCGCCGACGCGCTGCTCGCCGGTGGCCGTCCGGCCGACACCCCGGCTGCGATCATCCAGGAGGGCACGCTGCGCACCCAGCGGGTGGTCCGTGCCGATCTGGCCACCGTCGCCGAGAAGACCAAGTCCGAGGGCATCCGCCCGCCCGCGATCATCGTCATCGGCCCGACGGCCGGTTTCGGGCTGGACTAGCTTCACGGGCCGCGCACCCGTGCGTTGCCACCCCGCCAATTACACTGCCTCGTTGTGCTCGAGAAACCCGCTGCGACGATGCAGTATCCGGTGACGAAGCGGGCCTTCGGCCTCGCCATCCTCGTACTGAGCGGCCTGCAGTTCATGGTCGTGCTCGACGGCACCGTCGTGATCTTCGCGCTGCCGCGGTTGCAGGAGGAGATGGGGCTGTCCAGTTCGGGCAGCGCGTGGACGGTGACCTCCTACGGCCTGACCTTCGCGGGGTTGATGCTGCTCGGCGGCAGGCTCGGTGACGCGTTCGGCCGCAAACGCATGCTCATCTACGGCGTCGGGCTGTTCACGGCCGCCTCGCTGGCCTGCGGCCTGGCCACCGGCGAGGCGATGCTGCTGATCTCGCGCGCCTTCCAGGGCGCTGGCGCCGCGATCGCAGCGCCGACCGCGTTCGCGCTGGTCGCGACGACCTTCGCGCCGGGCCCGGCCAGGAACCAGGCGATCGCGATCGTCGGGTCGATGGCAGGCATCGGCTCGGTGGGCGGCCTGGTCGTCGGTGGCGCGCTCACCGAGTTCTCCTGGCGCTGGATCTTCCTGATCAATGTGCCGATCGGCGCGCTGATCGTGCTCGGCGCGATCTACAAGCTCACCGACACCGCCCACCACCGCACCCCGCTCGACATCAAGGGCGCGATCCTGGGCACGCTAGCCTGCGCGACGATCGTGTTCGGCGCGACCGAGGGCCCGGCGATGGGCTGGGACAGTCCGGTGATCCTCGGCTCGCTGATCGGCGGGTTCGCGCTGCTGGTGATCTTCGTCCTCACCGAGCGCCGCGAGTCCGATCCGCTGCTGCCGTGGTCGCTGTTCGACAGCCGCGACCGGGTCGCCACCTTCGCGCTGATCTTCCTGGCGGGCGCGGTGCTCGGCGCGATGACGTTCTTCGTCGCGCAGCTGCTGCAGAACGTGCTCGGTTACAGCCCGCTGCAGGCCGGTGTCGCCTCGATCCCGTTCACCATCGGCATCGGCGTCGGCGGCGCGGTGGCGTCCAAGGCGGCGCTGGTGATCGCGCCGCGCTGGCTGCTGTCGGCGGCGGCGGTCGTGCTGGCCTGCGGGCTGCTGTTCGGGTCGACGCTGGACCGGCACGTGCAGTACCTGCCGACCCTGCTGGCGCTGCTGCTGGTGATCGGCTTCGGTGTCGGTGTCGCCATCGTGCTGGCGCCGCTGTGTGTGCTGGTCGGGGTGCCGCCGTCGAACATCGGCCCGCTCTCGGCGGTCGGCCAGATGTTCATGAGCCTGGCGACGCCGATCGCGATCGGCCTGCTCAGCCCGATCGCCGCCTCACGCACCCTCTCGCTCGGCGGTCGCGACGGCTTGGCCGCGAACATGACCCCGACCGAGATCGACGCGCTCAACAGCGGGTACGCGCTGGTGCTGCTGGTGTGTTCCGGGCTGGCGGTGCTGGCCGCGCTCGTCGCGCTGACGTTGCGCTACACCCCGCAGCAGCTGGTGCAGGCCCAGCACGCGCAAGAAGAGGCTCAGCGGAGCTGATCACAGGCGGCCGACGACCCGGCGCGGGGTGATCCGGACGATGACGCGCTCGCCGTCGTGCACGGAGGCGGGATTGAACTCGCGGTAGGGCTTGCCGGTGTACTTGAGCGACATCTCGTCGGGCAGCTCGCGCTCCGGATCGGGGACGGTCGTCGCCGTGCCACGGATCTCGGCGTAGAGGAACGGCTGCTCGGGCGGGTTCACCATCACCGTGATCCGGGGGTCGCGCACCAGGTTCTTGGCCTGCTGCCGCTCGACGGTGGTGGAGAACAGCAGCTCGTCGCCGTCGCGTTTGATCCAGACCACGGTCAGGTGCGGATGCCCGTTCGCCCCGAGCGTGGCGATGGTCGCGTAGACCTTCTCCTCGTCCAGATACGACTTCAGCTCGTCGGAAAGCACTGCGGTATCAGTCACGCTCCGGAAGAACGTTCCGGAGTTCCCTGGCATTCCTGCGGCGGCCCAACGGCGGCGGAATATCGCTTGTGCCATGGCCTTTCCGGTGCCACCGGATCGATGCCGGAATCGTCACACCGAAACCGGTTGTCGGGTGGCGTGGGTGGGCCGACACTGGAATCCATGACGTCGTCGCTGGATCTGCTCGACCGCTGGACCGCCTTGGCCGGCCCGGACTCCGTACAGCTCGGGGCCGGGATCATCGCCAGATACGCCGAGCCGCACCGCCGGTATCACACGGTCGCCCACCTGCGGACGATGCTCCATGCCATCGATGAACTGGCGGACAGCGCAACAGATATCGACGCCGTTCGCTACGCCGCGTTCTTCCATGACGCGATCTACGCCGTCGACCGAGCCGACAACGAGGAACGCAGCGCCGACCTGGCCCGCGATGTCCTCGAATCCCTCGGCGCCGGAAAGGAACTCGTCGCGGAGGTGGTGCGGCTCGTGCTGCTCACCCGCGGGCACGACTCCGAAGCGGGCGACGCCAACGGCGCGGTGCTCTGCGATGCCGACCTGGTCGTGCTCGGTGGCGAACCGGACAGTTACGCGGCCTACGCCGCCGCTGTGCGGATCGAATACGGGCACGTGCCCGACGATCTGTTCCGCTCCGGTCGCGCGGCGGTGCTGCGGGCGATCGCGAATCAGCCGGTGCTGTTCCGGACCGCGGCGGCGCGCGCCCGCTACGAGGAGCGGGCGCGCGCGAATCTCGCGGCGGAGCTGGCGCGGCTCACGCGATGACGTCGGTACGCCAGGCGTCGGCGGCTGGGCGTTCCCGTTGATCATGGTGTCAGTGCAGACCTTGCGAGGCGGCCATCCTTGCCATGGCTTGGGAGCCGGGGTGGTACCGCACCCGGTAGCGGACCGGGAAGAGGCCGGGCACGGGCACCAGCTCGACCTCTGTGGCCAGGACGTGCCACGGCACGCCGAAGGTGGCGCCGGTGTCGACGTTCGTCAATGAGACGTTGTGGGCGTGCGGTAGCAGCGTCGGGACGGTGTCGGACCATGGTGTGACGGTGGTTTCGATGCCGTCGTTGCCACGGATGTGCATCAGCGTCGCGGCGTGGTCCTCGATGAGCTCCGCTTCGAGATCGGCGCGCAATCCGTCGTGCTGCATGGTGTACACCTGGGCGGCCAGCTTCGATTCGGCCGAGCGGATCGCGGGCCACGCCGGGTGGTGGCGCGGCACCGTGAACGGGACGAGTCTGCCGTGCTCGTCGAGGGTGTAGGGCACCGGCGACACCGGGCGCACCGCATCGTCGAACAACCCGCGCGCGACCTCTACCAGCTCACGTACCCGGTGCGGTGAGGTCGCGAAACCGACGAACACCCCGACATTGCCCGGCACGAAAATGATCGGCTGCGCACCCGCTTTCGCACCGAGACCGGCGATCCAGCCCGCGGCCAGTGGCAGCGCGCCCGCATACCTCTCCCCGTCCTCGTCGGCCAGGTACAGCACGCCCTCCGCCGGATCGAAGACATCGACGATCGCCGACCCGAGTTCGGACATATTGGCGCGAGCGGTATCGAACACGGTGTCCGCGTCCACGCCCCAGGTCACCAGGTGTTGCGGCGTCACGGATTCCATCGACGTCGGCCTGTCGATCACCACGCGCTCCATCAGGCCGGGGAGCAGTGGTCGCCAGATGGTGTTCTCGGCGATCGACAGGCCCTGCACCCGCGTCGCCAGTTCGCCCGCCTGCCGGATCACCGGTCGCAGACGTGGGGCGACTGTCGCCCAGGCGAGTCCGGTCGAGTCGTCGCCGACATTGTCGATCAGGCGGTTCAGCTGGAACATCAGGACATCGCCCGCCAGTTCCCGCGGTGCCGCGCTGACGGCACGGTATGGGGTGGCCAGGTTGATCTGTGCCCAGCCACCCGCCGGGGTGGCGTACGTGATCGCGAATTCCGCCGCGTCGAACTCGGCGGAGACGATGCCGGGGCGCGCCCGCACGATCGCCAGCGCCCACTCGCCGAACGCCGCGTAGTCGTCGGAATCGCTCCTCCGCTTTCCGAAAACGCCACTGAGAAAACCCATTCGAGCCCTGCTCCACTCCACTGTTGGTCCCTGACCCGGACGGGCGCCGGTGCGCCGTCGCGACGCCACCGGGGCCGGATCGTTGTCACGTTCTCCCGGGCGAGCCGCAGCAGAACCGGCGAACATTACCCGCATGGGATGCGAATTGTGCTGGGGGACAGGATCTTGCGGCCGTGTCGAGGCCGCGACCGGGCCATCGGCTACGAATCGGCCGGCGCGTGCACCTCGTCAGAAGCCCTCGGCAGCCGCGACGAGGTGGACTGGCGGAGTCGGCGTGCGTTGCCGAGTCCACCGTCGGGTGGTGGCGCAGGTCAGCGGTGGAGCGCGCCGCTGGATTCGATAGCGGCGGAGAGGAGTTCGGCGACGCCGCGCTGGCCGGCCAGGGTCGGGTGGTAGGGGAGCAGGGTCTGGTCGGCGACGAGCGGGTCGAACCAGCGCTCAGACGGGTCGGCGCACATGCCGAGTGCGGGTGAGGCCGCGATGGTGTCGATGTAGACGGCGCCGTGCGCGGCGGCCTCGCGGGCGACGACGGTGTTGAGGCGGGCGAATTTGGACTGGATGTAGGCGGCGTCGGCGGGAAGCAGGCCGAGCATGGCCGGGCAGCTCGTCTCGCCGAGGTAGGTGGGCCAGCCGTCGACGAAGATCCTCGCGTCGGGTGCGCGGCGGGCGATGTCGGCGAGTGCGGTGGCGTAGGCGGGGGCGATCGCGTCGATCTTGCGGTCCCACTCCGGATCCGCCGCCGCCGCGCAGCCGCCGGATGCCGCGGCCGCGTGGCAGTTCAGGATGTACCGCGTCATGTCGGCGTCGTTGGCACCGATGTGCACGGTGACGATCTCGGTCGCGGGCCCCAGCGCGTCGAATTGCGGTCCGACGCCGGGTGTTTGGGAGGCGTAGAGGTCGGGGATCTTCGCGGAGCTGCACGTGCGGTCGTCCAGGGCGAGGCCGAGACGCTCGGCGACCAGCCGGGGAGCATTGGTGGTGGAGCGCACGCAGCGCAGTGGCGCCTCGAGGTCGAAGTTGGCGGCGCCGGTGGTCGCGGCGCCGGAATCACCGAGCGCCACATACGCCGTCCCGTTCGCGACCGGGGGCTCGGCCTGTGCAGGTACGAGCGGCAGTGCCGAGAGCGTCAATGCCGCGGCGAGCGCGCGCAGGCTGTTCTTCATCGAACGGCGGGGATCCACATCGCGAAGAGTAAGACGATGTGCCCCAGGCCACAACCTTCGCTCGACAGCGGGTGGCCGCCGCTCTCGCGAGTGCGATGGCCGCGCGGCGCGGACAGGCAGGCCGGGAGGTCCGCCGCCGACAGCGCCGCGAATGAGGTTCTCCGGCGCCTACCGGCTACGCCTACGCGCCCGCCCGGGGCCCCGCCCCCGGGGGGGGGGGGGCGGCGAGTACCGGGATGCCCACG
>NZ_JBHXMY010000324.1:0-6843 GCF_042720195.1 Nocardia sp. NPDC058497
CGTGAAGACGTCCGCCCCCTCGGCACGCGATGAGCGTCTCCATCGCACTGTTCACCCGTGACCTGCGGGTGCACGACAACCCGGTCCTCACGGGAGCGGCCAGGGCAGCCGACCAGGTGGTTCCACTGTTCGTCGTCGACGAGGCGCTGGTGCCCGACCGCTGCCCGCCGAATCGCGCGCACTTCCTCGCGGCGGCACTGACCGAGCTGGACGCAGAACTACGCGCACGAGGCGGTGCGCTAGTCGTGCGACGCGGCGCGGTGGTCGACGAGGTCGAGCGCGTCATCGAGGAGACCGAGGCCGAGAGCGTGCACCTGGCCGAGGACGTCAGCCGCTACAGCAGAGCGCGCGAACAGTCGCTGCGCGACAGACTGAACGCAGCCGTGCACTGCCACTCCGGCTCCGTCACCACCACTTCCGCTGAGCTCGTCCCGTCGACCGGACGCGACCACTTCGCCGTCTTCACCCCGTACTTCCGGCGCTGGAGCCAGGCCCACCGCCGCAACCCACTCCCAGCGCCCCGGTCACTGTCGGTGCCGCCGATCCGCAGCGATGCACTGCCCGCCGCGAAGGACCTCAGCGATGGCGAGCCGTCGCCACGGTTGATTGTCGGCGGGGAAACAACCGCCCGTGCGCTCCTGCGTGATTGGCTCGACGGCCCGATCGACGGCTACGCCCGCGACAACGACAATCTCGCCGCCGACGCGACCTCCCGGTTGTCGGCGCACCTGCATTTCGGATGCCTGTCCCCCACCGAAGTGGTTCGCCGCGTCGATATGTCGAGCGACAGCGGGCTCGCCTTCGCCCGGCAACTCGCCTGGCGCGACTTCCACCACCAAGTGCTCGCCGCCCGCCCCGATGCCGCCTGGTCGGACTACCGTCGGCGCACGACAGCGGGCCCGTCGGACGAAAAGGCCGTCGCCGCATGGCAAGACGGACGCACCGGCTATCCGATCGTCGACGCGGGGATGCGGCAACTCCGCGCGGAAGGCTGGATGCCGGGACGAGCACGCCTGATCACCGCGAGCTTCCTCGCCAAGTCGCTGCGCCAGGACTGGCGGATCGGCGCGGCGCACTTCCTGCACTGGCTCGTCGACGCCGATCTGGCGAACAACCAGCTCAACTGGCAGTGGGTCGCCGGCACCGGCACCGACACCCGCCCCAACCGGGTCCTCAATCCCCTGCGCCAGGCCGACCGCTACGACCCCGACGGCACCTACGTGCGGCGATGGCTGCCCGAGCTGGCGCACCTGCCCGGCGCGCGAATTCATCGTCCCTGGCGCGAGAACGTCGATCCGGCAGCCTATCCCGTGCCGATCATCGATTGTGTCGGGCGGTGAGGCCGGCCTGGCAATTCTTGGAGCGGAAGAGGTAGCCATCCGAGCGGCCGGGCCAGCCGAACTCCGTGGCACCCACACCGTGCGGCCTCGTGCCACACGCCGACGGAACGGAAAGATCATGCGATACCTGCGCAGAACCCTCGTAGCGGCCATGCTCCTCGGCTCGACGCTCGGCGTCGCGGCCTGTACCGACGACGACGCGACCACCACCACGGCGACCTCCCCCGCACCGATGACCTCGGCACCGAACACCACCGGCGCGGACGCCGCGTCCGGTCTGGTCGGGCCGGGGTGCGCGGAATACGCCGCCCAGGTTCCGAGCGGTCCCGGCTCGGTCAGCGGAATGGCCCAGGAGCCGGTGACGGTCGCCGCGTCCAACAATCCGATGCTCACCACTCTCGTGTCGGCGGTCTCGGGCGAGCTCAATCCCGATGTCAATCTGGTCGACACCCTCAACGGCGGCGAGTTCACCGTGTTCGCCCCCGTCGACTCGGCCTTCGCGAAGATCGATCCGGCGACCGTCGAGACGTTGAAGACCGACTCGGCCACCCTCACCGAGATCCTCACCTACCACGTGGTTCCCGGCCAGATCGCGCCACCGAGCATCGCCGGCACCCACACGACCGTGGAGGGCGCCGATGTCACGGTCACCGGGTCCGGTGACGCGCTGAAGGTCGGCGACGCGAACGTGATCTGCGGCGGTGTCCGCACCGCGAACGCCACCGTGTACATGATCGACAGCGTGCTCATGCCGCCCGCGGCGTGATGCCGACGATGGTCGCGCAGCCGCGGTCTCAGCGCTCGCGCCGGCTCAGCGGACCCGCGGCTTGCGGGCCTCGATGAGAAAGCGCGACGAATGGGCGATGAACGGGCCGTCGGCGACGATCCGCTCGTGGAGTTCGCGGAGACGGTCGCGGTAGGCCTCGACGGAGAAGCCGGGAACGATCCAGATGACCTTGCGCAGGAAGTAGATCACCGCCATGCCTCGGTCGCCGCGGTGACCGAGGGGAGCCGCGGGACGCCGGCCAGCACTTCCCCGCCACCGGTCTGGATGTCGAGCGCCGCCTCGGTCAGGGCGAGGCGCTCCCCGATCAGCCGCTGATAACCCCACGATGGCCGCTCACCGCACATGAGCAGTTTGCCGTCCCGCGTTCTGCGGATCAGCCGACCATGCTTCCCGATTTCAGCCTGCGCCGCCGCCCGGCGGGCTTCCTGGTCTGCGTCGTCCATGTCCTCCATGATGCGCTCGACGCCGAGTAGGTTCCGACAACGTTTTCGCGGCAAACCTGAGTAGTTCAAGTGTTGGTCATTCCGGCACCGGACTCTGGCGGTACGGTTCCCGGCTCCGATGTCGTTGTCCAGTAAGAGGAGCTCGAGCAGATGGATGGACGGCACGAAGGCATCAGCCGACGCAGTGTGCTGTTCGCGGCCGGAGCCGCGATGGCGTACTCCGCGCTGGAGCAGCCGGGGCGGGCGGGGACCATCACACGGGGGATGTCGACCGGGCCCGCGGACTCCGGACAGCGGGCGGACCTGGCCGAACAGGCGATCGTGGCGCGGCATGTGCGCCCGCTTTGGGGTCTGCCGCAGCGGAAGCTGGGCGCGCTCGTCTGGCCGGCGACGGCGGCTGAGCAGTCGTTCGTACGCTGGTGTTACTGGTGGCAAGCTCAGCTGCTCGACTGTGCGGTGGATGCCGCGTGCCGCGCCCGCACCCCCGAACGCATCGACCTGGTCGTCGCGCTCGCCCGCGGTATCCGAACTCGCAATATCACGGGCTGGACCAATCGGTACTACGACGATATGGCGTGGCTGGCGCTGGCGCTCGACCGCGCCGACCGGCTGCTCGACATCCGGTTCGGCGACGCCGTCGAGGAGCTGCGGGCGGAGTTGATCGACGGCTGGAACCCGGCCGTCGGTGCGGTGCCATGGCGCTTCGGCGACGACTACTACAACACCCCCTCGATCGGCCCGGCTGGTATCGCTTTCGCCCGGTTGGGCGAGCTACCCCGCGCCGCGCACCTTGCCGATTTCCTGCACACCCGGCTACGCGACGCGCACAGCGGCCTGATCCTCGACGGTGTCCACGAGCCCGGCGGACAAGTGAACCGGACCGTCCACACCTACTGCCAGGGCGTGACCATCGGGCTGGACACCGAACTGGCGCTGCGCACGGGCGAACCGGGCCACCGCGCCCGGGTGGCCGCGCTCGTCGCCGCGGTCGAGGACGAGCTCACCGACGCCGGGGTGATCACCGCGACCGCCGGGGGCGATTCCGGGCTGTTCATGGGTATCCTCGCGCGGTATCTCGCCGAAGCCGCACTGTCCCTGGGTGACACCACCGCCGCGGACATCGTGCACGCGTCCGCGCGGGCAGCCTGGGAACACCGCGCCGAGGTGGACGGGCTACCGCTGTTCGGTACCGACTGGACCCGTGCTGTCACGGTCCGGGAGTATCCGGGCACCTTTCTCCAGCTCGCGGACTCGTCCGCCGAGTCGTCGGTGAACCTGAGCCGCGATCTCTCGGTGCAGTTGAGCGGGTGGATGCTGCTCGAAGCGGACCACCGGCTCACCGCCGCGGGACGCTGAGCGCACGCGGCTTCCTGTCAGATCCCCACTCGGCGCGCAGTCGCAGCACGATCAGGCCGATCAGCAACAGCACGGCCAGCGAGTCGAACACCGTGCTGAACACCGGGGCATCCGGCCGGGTGATCGAATCCGACAGCGTCAGTATCAGATTCGCCGTCTTGGTGGTGATCGCGGCCAGTGCCACCGGCACCTGAACCGCGGGGACGAACGCCGCCCAGACCAGCGCGGCTCCCAGGACCAGCTGCATCACGCCGCGGTGCCGCAGCAGGGCCTCCTCCATCGGGCCCAGTCGAGTCAGTCCGTAGTACTCCAGCGCGGCGGGCGTCACCAGCGCCAGCACCGGCGTCATGGTGATCAGGCCGAGGACCACGAGGGTGACCTTGACGACTCTGGCATCGGGCATATCGAGCTCCAATCATCAGCAGTGCTGACGATCAGCGTACGTGACTAAGATGGGCTGATGCGAGAGACGACGGCAGTGGAACAGATCACCCGGGCGCCGATCTTCATGCTGTTCCGGGTCGGCGATGCGGCCCGCGACGCCGTGGAGCAGTCGCTGGACCGTTATGGCCTGCGCGGCAAGGACTTCCGGGTGCTGTCCTACGCCGGTACGGGCGTGTTCTCCCAGCAGGATCTGGCCAGGCTCACGGGCCTCGACCGCACGACCATGGTCGCCGTGATCGACCGCTTGGAGCGCACGGGCATGGCGGCCCGCGAGCGTGGCGAAGACCGGCGCACCCACGTCGTGGTACCGACCCCGAAGGGCCTCCGCACACTGAAAGAGGCGTTCGCCGAACTGGAACAGGTCCAGGACGAGTTCCTCGCCGCGTTGAGCCCGTCGGGCAAACGCGCTATGGAAACGGCCCTGACCCGACTGTTCGCCGCGCATGATCCCTCGTGCCGCCGCCAGGACGAAATCTGATGCGCCGGTGTGGACGCGTCGATCAGCGGACGGGCTGCAGTACGTTCAGGATCGGGTCGTAAGCCCAGTTCAGCATCCGCTCGGCGTCTTCTTTCGCCGTGACGCTGCTGTGGGGTGAGCTGTGCAGCACCACACCGATCAGCGGAATTCCCGCCCGGACCGTCTCGAACAGCAGGCAGTGTCCCGCGGCGTCGGTGTTCCCGGTCTTGATGCCGAGGGTGCCGGGATATTCGTGCAGCAGCCGGTTCGTCGAATTCCAGTGGTGCTCACGGTTACCCGCTCCGGCGGGAACGTGAAAGGTCCGCGCACCGACGATGTCGCGGAACACCGGCAGACTCATCGCGCGCACGCCCAGCGCCACGAGATCCACCGGTGTGGAATAGGTGGAGTTGTCGGTCGGGTTCGGCAAACCGCTGGGGTCGGTGAAATGTGTTCCCGCCAGGCCCATGACACGCGCGGTGTCGTTCATCCTGGCGATGAAACCGTCCTGGCCGGGCCCGTAGGCCTCGGCAAGCGCATAGGCGGCGTCGCAGCCGGAAGGTAGCAGCAGCCCGTACAGGAGCTGCCGTGCGGTGAGCACCTCGCCGGGCGCCAGTCCCGCGGTGCTCCCGTTGTGCCTGCCGCAGTAGCCCATGGCTTCCTGCGGCACGGTCACCGGCCGCTCGAGATCACCGGCGACGATCACGACCAGCGCCGTCATCACCTTCGTGATGCTGGCGATCGGAACCGGGGTGTGCGCCTCTCGTGACCACACCACGGTTCCGGTGATCCCGTCCGCCAGCGCCGCCCCGGTCGCCTGCACCCCATCCGGCCCGCCACCAGGCCAGGGCAGCAGCTGACCCTGGCCGGCACTTCCGGTGGGCACAGCGGCCGCGACACCGGGCCCAGCCGCGACAACCAGAACCCCGGCGACAACCGCGTGCAACATCCCGGCAAATGTCCGCATGGCGACATTCTGTCGTACAGCTAGACCGACATGTGGGATTTCACCGCCGCTATTTCGCCCCCGTCTCCGTCAGGCTCGGGCGACGGATCCGGGATCCCGCCTGGGCGGTAATTCGGAAGACGACCGGCCGGGACGATGGCAGTGGCGCTGATGCCGGCGGATCACAGCGATCCCCTCACTGCTGGTAGCCCATATCCCGGTGTGGCGTTCATTCGGTGCCACGCAAGATCGCTCGCAAGCGCTCGGTGTCGGCCGGGGTCCAGCCGGCCGGTGACAGGATCGCGGCCCAGGCGTCGGCGATGTCGGCGTGGAAGGTGTGGCCGTGGCCGTCGGGCACATCGGTCGAGACGGCCATGTCCGCCGACACCTGTAGGAACGTCACGACCGGGATCCAGCGTGTACTCGGCAGGACGTCGGGACCGCGTTCCTCGCGGAGCCAATCGGGCTTCTGGAACAGCAACTGCGGTGTCCACCAGGTAATCGGGTCGGACGCGTGCTGGAGGTAGACCACTTTGGGTGATCCCCACGGGGCGTCGGGGCGGGCGAGATCCGGTGCGTCGGCGATGAATCGCACGGTGTGTCCGTCGCGGTAGATCGGCAGCCATTGCGGTGAGCCGGGGTCGCGGCGCGCGGTGGCATCGCGCCACACGGGGTTGGTCGCCGTGGGGCCGACGAACAGGACGCCGTCGGTGCGGGCCGCCATGTCCTGGATACCGGCGAAGGCGGCCTCGCCGCCGAAGGAGCCGAGGCTCTCGCCGAAGACAACCAGCTTCGGCCGTCGATCCGCGGGCAGGGTGTCCCACTCGGCGTGTACCGCCTCGAACAAGGCCTGACCGGACTGCCTGGCCCGTTCCTGGTCGACGACGAACGACAGCCAGCTCGGCAGGTAGGAGTACTGCATGCTCACCAGGGCACTGTCACCGTTGGCCAGGTACTCCAATGCCGACGCGGTCGAGTCGGTGATACCTACGGTGCCCGTGGTGGGGGCCACCCCCGGCCCCGCGCGGGCGAAAACCCCAGCTCGCCCCCACAACGGACCCCCGCGATCC
>NZ_JBHXMY010000325.1:0-6842 GCF_042720195.1 Nocardia sp. NPDC058497
ACACCCAGTTGACCCAGCTGATCACGCTCGGACGGGCCTGCGCGGTCGTGCCCGAGTCGCTCCGCGCCCAGCTACGCGACGATCACGCCACCGTGCCGGTGCCGGACGCACCGGCCGTCACCACCGTGATCGCCTGGCCACCACACAGTAGATCCAAAGCCGTCGCCGACCTCGTCCGTACGGCGATACGCCTCTAGCCGATAGCATCCGCAAATGCCTATCGCGCTGATCGAACCGGTCAGTGAGCCGATCATCAGGTCGTCGGCTTGGACGGTGAGACCGCTTGTGAGGTGGCTGGGGACCGCTGAGGTCCGCAGATCTTCAGAGCGGTGAGATGCGACTAGAATCTGGTGATGGAGCGCCGCAGCGAGGCCGCGCGAAGTCGTGGCGAAGGTGATCGCCGGTCGATGTTCGACCGGTTTGTCGAGCAGGCGGAGCTTCGAGCCAGTCAGGCTCCGTTCTTTTTCGTCTGCGCCGGAATCGTCGTGGTGTGGCTGATCAGTGTGCCGTGGTGGCCGGATCTCAAGACCTGGCAAGTTGCCATCCATACCGTTGCGAGTGTTTTCACGCTGCTGTTGGTGGTGCTGCTCGAAAACGCCGGGCGCCGTGCGAGCGAGGCCGCGCAAGAGAAACTCAATGTCATCGCCGAGGCCCTGGCCACGCTACTTGCTTCCTCGGCATTCAACGATCCTGAGCTTCGAACAGCTGCGGATCGGCTGCGGGACGCTGTTGGACTCGAAGAGCGCCACTGACTCGACCGAACACTGCGAGCAACCCGCTTCCCGCGGCGAAAGCGCGGCGCTGTCGTGTACTTGCCGCTTGTTCTGCGGCGTGCTGTGCGCGGGCCAGATCCTCGATGGCTCGTGCCACACACATGCTGCAACTCCTCGGCAGGCGGGGGCGGAGGTACCGAGGATGCATCGAAAATGCATCAGTGTGGAGGGCTGGCCGCGACGCCGCCAGGACCGACCGGGCGGGGGTTCACCCGATCGCGACGCCGGTCGCGGCGGCACAGAACTGCCACAGGCGATTGCGGTCGGCAGATCTTTCGCGGGTGCGTCGCAGGTAATGCTCGCGCCGGATTCTTCGGTCGTGCCAGAACCTTCCGGACGGCAAGCCATCGGTGGCGGCGAGCCAGATCGCGGTGTCCGCGCCTTCGGCGGGGGAGCGCAGCAGTGGCCGCGTGAGTGCGCGAAACTTCGGCAGCGAGGTGGCGACACCCGGCGTGTCCACCCAGCCGGGGTGCATGCAATGGACCGAAATGCCTTCTCCGGCATAGCGGTCGGCCAGTGTGGGAGTCAGCGCGACCTGCATCCGCTTCGACCGTGCGTAGGCGGTGGCGCCGTGGTAGTCGCCGGTGCGGTATTCGAGATCGTCGGGATGCAGAGCCTGGGTGTACATGCCGCCCGAGGACATCAGGATCACCTGTGCAGCCGCCGCGCCCGCCATCGCGGGGGAGAGCAACTCGGTGAGCAGTAGCGGTCCGAGCACGTGGGTGGCCAGGCAGAGCTCGTGCCCCTGCTTGCTCTCGGCGCGGCCGGCGGGCATGACGCCCGCGTTGTGGACGAGCACATCCAATCGATCGGTCTTGCCGAGGAAGCCGGCGGCGAACTCCCGCACGTCCGCGAGATCGGCGACGTCGCACCGTTCGACCCGCACCGCGGCATCGGGAACAGCTGCGGTGATCTCGGACGCCGCCGCGTCGCCGCGCGAGGTATTGCGCACCGCCAGGGTGACCGACGCGCCGAGTCCGGCCAATCCGGCGGCGATGGCCTTGCCGATGCCGGAGTTCGCGCCGGTGACCAGGGCGGTTCGGCCCTTCAGTGCCTGCGGTGGGAACGGGGACCAGGCTCTGCTCCGTAATCGGAAGCCGATCCGGCTGTAGCCGAGGACCACAGCGCGGTCCAGCGTCGTGTCGAGGTAGGTCGGAAGGTAGTTGATCATCGATCGCACCTGCCTGTTCGTCCTCATCCTACACTGCTGCATCGTTTCTGCATCGCTTTCATGATAGCGTCGAAGGCGTGAGTCGGACAGTCCATCGGTTCGACGGACCGCTGGAGGGCGCCATGACCGCTACCTCATCCCGCAGTCGACGAAGAGTCGCCGGTATCGCCACATCGGCCGACCGGCTGCACGCCGGCGGCGCGCGCGAACCGCGAGGCGGGCGATGACCGTCGGCCGGCGGCGCGTCGCGGTGGTCGGCAGTGGGGTCGCCGGTCTTACCGCCGCCTGGGTGCTGGCCCGTACCTGTGAAGTCGTTCTCTACGAAGCGGACGCACGCCTCGGCGGCCACGCCCATACCCACCGGGTGAACACGCGTGCCGACGGCTCGGGGGAGTGGCTCGCCGTGGATTCCGGCTTCATCGTGCACAACGACCGCACCTACCCCACCCTGCTCCGATTGTTCGGCGAACTGGGAGTGCGCACGCAGACCTCCGACATGTCGATGTCGATCCGCTGCGACGGCTGCGGGCTCGAGTACGCGGGCGCCAGAGGTCTGCGGGGGCTCTTCCCGGCGCCACGGACGCTGGTCAACGGCCCGTATCTGCGGATGCTCGGCGAGATCACGCGCTTACACCGACTCGCTCGCGCCGAACTGGACACCGATGGCGACGACCTGCGCACCCTGGGGGAGTTCGTGCGCGTCGGTGCGTTTTCCGCCTACTTCACCGCGCATTTCCTGGTGCCGCTGGTGGCGGCGGTGTGGTCCTGCCCGCCGGATCTCGCGCTGCGCTACCCCGCCCGCTACCTGTTCACCTTCCTCGACCACCACGGCATGCTCACCGTGTTCGGCTCGCCCACCTGGCGGACCGTATCGGGCGGCTCGGCCACCTACGTGCGAGCGATCGCCGCGTACATGCACGAGGTGCGGGCAGGAGTGCCGGTGCGGACAGTCCACCGATCCGGAAGGGCGGTCGCGGTCCGCGACGACGCCGATCGGGTTGACCATTTCGACGTCGCCGTGATCGCCACCCATCCCGGCCAGGCGTTGCGGCTGCTCGAGACGCCGACCGCCGCCGAATCCGACATCCTCACCGCACTGACCTACTCGACCAACCACACCGTCCTGCACACCGACGACTCGGTGCTACCGCGTCGCAGCGGCGCTCGTGCTTCTTGGAACTACCGGCTGCCGCAGTGTGATTCGACAGCCGACCGGGTGCTCGTGAGCTATGACCTGACCCGCCTGCAACGCCTGCCCGTCGGTGCCGACCGCCGGTTCCTGGTGACCCTCGGCGACGCCGACCGGGTGGCACCCGACGCCGTCTTGGCCAGGATGACCTACGAGCACCCGCAGTACACGCCGCGCTCCATGGTCGCCCGGCGGCGGCTGCCCAGTATCGGTGACCACACCGTGGCTTTCGCCGGCGCCTACCACGGGTGGGGATTCCACGAGGACGGCGCACTGTCGGGACTGCGCGCCGCCGAACGCGTCGGCGGACAGTGGCTCACGCGCCCCTCGGTGAGCCTCGCTGTCACCCCGGGGGCGACATGACCCGAGCCCGACTGGTACGCACCGTGATTCGCCACTCCCGCCGCGAACCCGTGCGTCATCTGTTCGCCTATCGCAGTTACAGCTGGCTCGTCGATCTCGACGAGATGCCGGCCCTGGCATGGTTGTTGCGGCCGTTCGCGGGGTTCGCCGCGCGCGACCATCTCGGTGATCCGTCGGCCACCCTGCGCGACAACGTGGTCGACCACCTGGCCCACCGGGGCATCGACCTGCGCGGTGGGCAGATACTGATGCTCGCCAACGCGCGGGTGTTCGGCTATGTCTTCAACCCACTCACCGTGTTCTGGTGCCACGACGACACCGGTGCCCTGCGATGTGTGGTCGCCGAAGTACACAACACCTACGGCGAACGGCACTGCTATCTCGTGTCACCCGAGGCGAATCCCGTTGTCTCCAAGGAGTTCTACGTCTCGCCGTTCAACCCGGTGGCCGGGCGATACCGGCTGCGTCTCCCGGTTCCCGGCACTCGGCTACAGCTGGCGATAGCGCTCGAGGGACCGGACGGCCGGACCACTTTCGAGGCCACCGTCCGCGGGCTCGTCCTGCCCGTGACCCACCGGACCGTGGCCCGCGCGATTCTCGCGCATCCCTTCGAAACCTGGCGCATCGCCGCGCTGATTCGGTGGCAAGGACTGCGGCTGTGGCGCCGGGGTCTGCCGATCGTGTCGCGCACACGGCATCTTTCCCAGGAGGCTCTGTCATGACCATCTCCTCGTGCGGTACACAGCCCGCGGCATCCGCTCCGATCGCCGACCGGTGGGCGTACCTGGCCGACGTGCCCCGCGGCGTCCGTGCCGGTGCGGGTCGCCTGGTCGTTGACGCACTGTTCCGGCGTGCGGTGCAACGACTTCCGCTGCGCGTCGAACTGCCCGACGGCACGACCTTCGGTGGTGGCGTCGACGATCCGACCAGCCCCCGGATGGTGCTCCACGACCCGCAGGCCTTTGCCACCCGCGTCGGCGCCACCGGACTCATCGGCTTCGGTGAGTCCTACATGCGGGGTGAGTGGTCGGCGCCGGATCCGGCGGCAGTGCTCACTGTGCTGGCCACGGACCTGAGACAGCTTGTCCCAGCGCCCCTCCAGACTCTGCGATCCCTCGTCCTGCCGGGACGACCCGCACGGACCCTGGCTACCAGGGCCGGGGCTCGCAGCAACGCCGCGCACCACTACGACCTGTCCAACGACTTCTTCGCCCTGTTCCTCGACGAGACCATGACCTACTCGTCGGCGCTGTTCGATCGGCTCAGCCCCGCCCCGGTATGGGACGACCTTGCCGTGGCCCAGCGCGCCAAGATCGACCGGCTGCTCGACGCCACCGGAGTCGGTGCCGGTACCGCAGTACTCGAAATCGGCACCGGCTGGGGTGAACTCGCCATCCGGGCCGCGCAGCGCGGTGCGACCGTCCGCTCCGTCACGCTCTCGGCGCAACAGCAGCGGCTGGCTCTCGCACGCGTGGCCGAGGCCGGGCTGACCGACCGGGTGTCGATCGAACTGTGTGACTACCGAGAGGTCGACGGCCGGTATGACGCGGTGATCTCGGTGGAGATGATCGAAGCGGTGGGCTACGAATATCTGCCCGGCTATCTGACGGTCCTCGAACGGGTCCTCGCGCCGGGTGGGCGCGTGGCCGTGCAAGTCATCACCATGCCGCATGACCGGATGCAGGCCGGTCGCGCGACACACACCTGGGTCCAGAAGTACATCTTCCCCGGCGGGTTCCTGCCCTCGGAAGAGTTGCTGGCGCAGCTGGTCTCACGCCACACCGACCTCGAGCTCGCGGATCGGGCGGCGATGGGACAGCACTACGCGCACACGCTGCGCCTGTGGCAGGACCGCTTCACCGCCGCCGCCGATCGGGTCGGCGCACTGGGCTTCGACGAGGTGTTCCAGCGGATGTGGCGGCTCTACCTGGCCTACTCCGAAGCCGGATTCCGCTCTGGATACCTCGACACGCTGCAACTGATCCTGTGCCACCGGGACCCGGCCGAGCTCGACGGGGCGGTGACCCGATGAACCCGACCACACCGACGCGAATCCTCGGCGTCGCGACCGCGGCCTACGGTGCCGCCGTCACCGTCCGGCCCGACATCCTCCTGCGGCCCAGCGGGCTCGGCACCGGCGCGGAACCCGAACTGCGCACCCTGGCCCGGTCGGTCGCACTGCGCGACGTGATCTCCGGAATCGCTCTGGCGACGGCGTCCCGTCCTCGTGCCCGCGCGGTGGCAGCGGTCATGCGGATCGGGTCCGACGCCGCCGACACCATCGTGTTCGGCCACGCCCTGAAAGGCCGGCCCGAGCGGGGGAAGACCCTCGCGGTCACCTCGGTGTGGGGACTGCTGTGCCTGGCCGCTGCCGTCTACGAGCATCGCGGGAGCATACGGATGGTCGCACGGGGTACGGACCGGCGATGACGGCCGGGCCGGAGGGTCCACCGGCGGCGACGGAGCTCACCGTCGGGACCGTCGCGCGCCTGCTGGGAATTCCGGTCGCCACCCTGCGCAGCTGGAACCGGCGATACGACCTCGGCCCGCGCCGCCATCTGGCGGGGCGGCACCGCCACTACACCGCCGCCGATCTGGCCGTGGCCACCAGAATGGTGGACCTGGTCCAGGCCGGGGCCACCCCGGCGAGCGCGGCGCGGGCAGCGCGCACCGTCCTGTCGCCCGCACCCACGCTCGGCGCGGTCGACCCGGTGATCACCGCGGCGGAACGCATGGACGTGGCCCGGCTGCTGGAACTGATCTCGGCGCATGTGACCCACCACGGGGTGGTCGCCACCTGGAACCGGTTGTGCCGCCCCGCTTTCGACCACGTCGTCGCTCGGCAGCAACAGGGCCACGGCTACATCGACGTCGAGCATCTGCTGTCGTGGTCGATCACGACGAGCTTGCACCGCTGTGTGCCGCTGCTGACCGAAGTCGATCGGGAACCGGTCGCTGTCCTGGCCTGTACCGAGGGCGAGCAGCACGTGCTCCCGCTCGAGGTGTTGCGCGCCGCGCTGGCCGAGAAGGGCACGGCCGCACTGCTTCTCGGCGCGAATGTCCCCGGTGACGCGCTCGGCCATGCGTTGTCACGGCGATCCCGGCCCGCCATCGTCGTGTTGTGGTCGCAGGCGCTCCGGACCGCGACATTCGCCGCGATCGACGCCGGTCAGGGCACGATATTGCCCGCCGGTCCCGGCTGGACGGATGCCGTCGCCGGACGTCGGTGCCTCGGCTCACTGGAGGAGGCAGTCGATGTGTTGTCGACGACCGCATTCTGACGCGTCGCGAGATGCCTCACCGCGGGGTCGTGAGCCGTTCTCCCCCACCGAGAGGGTGGCCCGGG
>NZ_JBHXMY010000326.1:0-6801 GCF_042720195.1 Nocardia sp. NPDC058497
ACCGCGGGCCGTGGTGGGGGTTGGGGGGTTGCTGGTAGCGGGAACGGGTTTTTGGGGTCTGAGTTGACCGGAGGCCGGTGGACCACTGGCCCGGGGGCTTTCGGCCTTTTCCCAGGTCGGTGCGGTAGTGTCGGCGCCGATTGCTCCATCCCTCCTGGGAAAGGTGCTCCATCGACATGAGTTCTGGTCCCTTCGCCGGTCGCAACCGGCGACAGTTCCTCGCCAAGGCGATGGCCGCCGGCGCCGTGGGAACGCTTGCCACCTGGGCGAATCCGATCATCGACCGCGCATACGCCGCCGACCCAGCCGGCATGGGCGGGCTCGGTGACATCGAGCATTTCGTGTTGCTCATGCAGGAAAACCGCTCCTTCGACCACTATTTCGGCACCCTGTCGGGGGTGCGCGGATTCGGTGAGAGGTCCGCGTCGTGGCGCCAGTACGGCTGGTCGCCCGGAATCGGTCCTGCCGCGGATGGTTTCGTCGAACCGTTCCGGCTCGACACCACCCGGGGCGCCACGCTCGACGGCGAGTGCATCAACGACCCCGACCACACCTGGCCGGGCATGCACAAGGCCTTCAACGACGGACGCAACGACGGCTGGATGCCGATGTCGGTGGCCTCGGTCGGTCCGGCCAACGCCCCCGCCGCCATGGGTTACTACCTGCCCGAAGACATTCCGATCCACACCGAGCTGGCCCAGGCGTTCACCCTCTGCGACAACTACCACTGCTCGGTGCTCGGCCCGACCGACCCCAACCGGC
Organism: Nocardia sp. NPDC058497; assembly: GCF_042720195.1. Taxonomy (NCBI): domain Bacteria; kingdom Bacillati; phylum Actinomycetota; class Actinomycetes; order Mycobacteriales; family Nocardiaceae; genus Nocardia; species Nocardia sp. NPDC058497. Next base: position 763 of record NZ_JBHXMY010000326.1, read on the forward strand.
TGTACTGGGTCAGCGCCACCATCGATCCCGACGGTCAGGCCGGCGGCCCGCTGGTGGAGACGCCGCTGCTCATCCCGAAGAACGTCTACAGCTGGCGCACCTACCCGGAGAACCTGTCCGAGGCGGGCGTGAGCTGGAAGGTCTACAGCAATCGCGATGCCGGACCGGCGTCGTCGATGATCCTCGACGGCATGATCGGCTGCTTCACCCAGGCCGCCGACCCGAATTCGGAACTGGCCCGGCGCGGCATCGCGCCGGTGTACCCCAACGACTTCCAGGCCGACGTCGCGAACAACACGTTGCCCGCGGTGTCGTGGGTGGTGCCGTCGGTGCTGCACTGCGAGCATCCGGCGCTGCCCGCGGCATTCGGCGCGGTCGGGATCGTGCAGCTGCTCGACATCCTGTCCTCGAATCCGGCGGTGTGGGAGAAGACCGCGCTGATCATCAGCTACGACGAGAACGGCGGCTTCTTCGATCACGTCATCCCGCCGACGCCGCCGCCGGGCACGGCGGGAGAGTTCCTGACCGTTCCACTGGACCGGGTTCCCGCGGCGGGTGGCATCGCCGGGCCGATCGGGCTCGGCTACCGGGTGCCGTGCCTGGTGGTCTCGCCCTACAGCCGCGGCGGGCTGGTCGCCTCGCAGACCTTCGACCACACCTCGCAGCTGCGGTTGCTGGAAACCCGGTTCGGGGTCGACGTGCCGAACCTGACCGCGTGGCGGCGCGGCGTCACCGGTGACATGACCTCGACCTTTGACTTCGCGGCGGCGCCGAACGCGGCGCGGCCGGTACTGCCCGATCCGCGGCCCAAGGCGGACGCGGCGGGGGCGCAGTGCGGACCGAACATCGCGGCGGGCACCCTCGGTCACGGCGTGCCCTATCCGGTGCCGCCGAACGCGATGCCGTCGCAGCAGCCGGGCAGGAGGCGCGCGCCGAGCGGGCTGGTCGGGGTCTGAACGCCGAACGGGCCCGGCGATGATCGCCGGGTCCGCGCTGTCCGAGAAGGGTCAGCTCGCGGCGGCGGGCACCCAGTAGCCGGCGGCCATGCTGGGGCGTTTGCGCATCGCGGCGAAACTGTGTCTGGCGGGGGAGACCAGGGCGGTGAACCAGGAGCGTCGATATTCGGCGAGAGTCGCTGCGACGGCAGGGTATTCGATGCAATGCACACCGCCGGGCATGCCCAGGCGGTGGCGAGCCGTCCGGTGGTCTCTGGTGCCCATGATCATCCTTCGGTAGCTGGAGCGTGGCCTTCTCGCCTCGGCGAACATTAATCCACCCGGCGCGCCCGGCCCCGGATTTTGCGCCGGTCGGCGCGTGGGCGTGTCGGAAAGAATCCGACGGACCGGACCGTGCCGTGCCACCGTCTGCGAGACTGGGCGCCATGTTGCGGATCGGCCTCACCGGAGGCATGGGAGCGGGTAAATCCACAGTGGCGCGGACCCTGGTCGAGTGCGGGGCGGTGCTGATCGACTCCGACGCGATCGCCCGCGAGGTCGTCGCGCCCGGCACGCCGGGGCTGGCCGCGCTGGTCGAGGCGTTCGGCACGGGCATCCTCGCCGCCGACGGCAGCCTGGACCGGCCCGCGCTGGCCGCGGTGGCCTTCGCCGACGACGAGTCACGGGGCACGCTCAACGCCATCACCCATCCGCGCGTCGGTGCCCGCACCGCCGAGCTGATCGGCGCCGCGCCCGCGGACGCGATTGTCGTGCAGGACATTCCGCTGCTCGTGGAGAACGGGCTCGCGCCGCTGATGCAGCTGGTCCTGGTGGTCGGCGCGGAGGTCGAGACCCGGCTGCGCAGGCTGGTGGAACATCGCGGGGTCGCCGAGGCCGACGCCCGGACCAGGATCGCCGCGCAGGCCACCGACGAGCAGCGGCACGCGGTCGCCGATGTCTGGCTGGACAACAACGGCGCCCCCGAGGTCGTCGAGGCGCGAGTGCGGGCACTGTGGGCAGAGCGGCTGGTGCCGTTCGAACGCAATCAGCGCGACGGGGTGCGCGCCAGGGCCGGCTACCAGCTGGTGCCCGCCGACCCGGAATGGGGAGCCCAGGCGCGGCGGATCATCGCCCGGCTGCACCTGGTGTGCGGCGCGTCGGCGGTGCGGATCGACCATGTCGGGTCCACCGCGGTGCACGGCCTGCCCGCCAAGGACGTCATCGACATCCAGGTGACGGTGGCCGATATGACCACGGCCGAGTCGCTGGCCGACGCCCTCGCCGCGGCCGGGTTCCCGCTCGCACCCGGAGTCACCCACGACAACCCGAAGCCGACACCCGGTGACTCCGACGGCACGGACCTGGCTCGCTGGGGAAAGCGCCTGCACGGCAACGCCGATCCCGCGCGCCCGGCGAACATCCATCTGCGCGTGCAGGATTCGCCCGGCCAGCGGTTCGCGCTCGACCTGCGCGACTGGCTGCGCGCCGACGCGGACGCCAGGGACGCGTACCTGGCGGTCAAGCGCGAGGCCGAGCAGGCGGCCGCGGACAAGGCCGGTGAGGCGGCGGGCGAGGCCTACTACGCGGTGAAGGAACCGTGGTTCGACGCCGTCTATCCGGTGGTCACCGAGTGGGCTCACGCGCGCGTCTGACCCGAGACCAATCTGTTAAACATCAATGTTTCAAAAAGCGGCCGAGCGGCGTCGCGCGCTGTGTACATTGTGCCGAGTCACCAGGCGGTGACTCGGTTCACAGGGAAGTTGTAGCGCGTATGACAACACATCATCGTCGGTTCGGCCGTGCGGGCTTCGGTATCACCGCATTCGGCGCCGTCGCCGCCAGCATCGTGCTGGCCGCCCCGCAGGCCTCTGCCTGGGTCGGCAATCTCACCGTGGCGGGCAGCGACCACAAGGTCGGCTGCAGCTACAAGCTGACCGCCAGCGTCGAGGTCGATCGGCTGACCTCGGTGAAGTTCACCGACAACGGTGTCGACATTCCGGGCAGCCCGGTGTCGCCGTCGCTGCTCTCGGGCACGGTGAGCATCACCTGGAAGCCGACCACGGCGGGTCAGCACAAGCTCGAGGCGCGTCAGCTGCTGATCAGCGACTCGATCACCGTCACCGTGGGTGAGGCCGCCGCGACCGGCAGCGCGGGCTGCGGCGGCGGTCTGGCGGATCTGTTCCCGAGCCTGTCGGCCGGCTGATCGGATCGGCGACCGCCCGGACCTGCTACCGAGGGTCCGGGCGGTTTGTCGTTTCAGCGCCAGGTCAGGATCATGCCGCGGGTGGCGAGCCAGCCCTCGAGCGAGTGGCCGTGCGCGGCCATCCCGTCGATCGCCGCGGTCGCGTGCTCGATCGCGGCCTGGCATTGCGCCGCGTCGAGCAGGCCCTCGGCGTGGGCGGCCAGCAATTCGTCGATATCGACCAGTTCGACCTCGCGGCCCGTGCGCACCAGCAGATCCAGGTAGTGGTCGACCGATTTCCACAGCGTGGCCGATTCCCTGGTGAACGCGCCGACGTCGACGTAGACGTCCTGCCACTGGTCGACACCCGGGTTGTAGTGGAATTTCGTCGCGCGCAGCGACAGCTCCGGCAGCACCCACGACTGCAGGTAGTGGAAGTTCGGATGATCGGAGTGGCGGCCCATGTACAGGCCCCACGGTTCCTCCCGGTAGACCTCGACCGGCCGGACGAACCCCTTCGGATCGGTGTTCGTCCGCGCCGCGATGTCGAAGTACTCGACCTTGGGTGGATGCACGTGCACGGTGGATGCCTGCGTCATGACCGGAAAATCTACCGTCGACCGGGTGCGCACGCCCGGTCGCACGCTCACATCCAGGTCAGTGTGATCTCCCGCGAGCGCAACCACCGCTCGACGTCGTGATTGTGCGCGGCGAGCCCGTCGAGTACCGCCGCGGCCCGGGCGAAGGCCCGGTCGGCCTGGGCGGTGTCGACGTGACCGGCGGCGTGCGCGGCAAGTAGCTCACCGGCGCCACGCAGGGTCGCCGACCGGCCGCGGCGGACCGCGATATCGAGGAAGTAGTCGGTGGCCTTCCAGCGCTTCGGGCCGACCTGGACGAATTCGATGATGTCGAGGACATAGTCGTGGCTGCGGTGGTGACCGGGCCGATCGTGCTCGATGGTGGCGCGCACGGCGGGACCGGGCAGCAGCCAGGACTCCTCGTAGCGACCGTGTGGCCGGTCGAGGATGCGGGCCAGGTAGACACCCCAGGGCTGCACCTCGTACCGGTCGACGGGCCGGATGTAGCCCCTGGCGTCGGTGGTGGTGAGCTCGGCCACGTCGAAGAACTCGACCCGGGGGCGGCTCGATGGTGGCGCGGTCGCCGGCACGGCGGGTGGCGGCTGCGGGCCGCGAATCTCGCGTGCGAAGTATCCGGCGAATCCGGTGACCGCCGGAGCCGCGACGAGCAGGGGAAGTAGTGCGCTCATGGGCTTGTCCTCACCACGTGCCGATGATCAGCCCAGGGTACGCCCGGTTCGGCGCAGTGTGTGGTGTCTGCTGTGCCACTTCGCTGTGAATGACATTGGTGCATGGGATGTTTCGGGCATTGTCCAGTGATGCTCCGAAGTAGCCGCAGCCAGGGAAGGGAGGGCCGACGACGGGCTGACCAGGCGATAAGGTCACCGGATCGGGAACGCCACAATGCTGCCGGAGGCTTGTTTCACGCCGTTCGCGCGCGGCAGCGGATCTGGCGATGATGAGGAGAACCGGAAGCACACCATGAGCAGTCGGCGGTCGCCCTGGTGGTGCCGCGGACCGGAGCCGACGGCTGGGTGCCGGCAGCTCACGCGACTTGTCGGTGGTCGGGCCTAATCTGGAGTGCATGGCATTCGCAACCGAGATTCCGACGGAAGGATATGAGGAGCGGGGGCACCCGCTGGCTCATTCCGAACACCGGCCCGTCGGCACCATCGAGCGTGCGGGCGGACAGTTCGAGGTGGTCAGCGAGCACAACCCATCGGGCGACCAGCCTGCCGCCATCGCCGAGCTGGAGCGGCGGATCACCGCGGGGGAGAAGGACGTCGTCCTGCTCGGCGCCACCGGTACCGGTAAGTCGGCGACCACCGCCTGGCTGATCGAGAAGCTGCAACGGCCGACGCTGGTGATGGCGCCGAACAAGACCCTCGCCGCGCAGCTGGCCAACGAGCTGCGGGAGATGTTGCCGCACAACGCGGTCGAGTACTTCGTCTCGTACTACGACTACTACCAGCCCGAGGCCTACATCGCCCAGACCGATACCTACATCGAGAAGGACAGCTCGATCAACGACGACGTCGAGCGGCTGCGGCACTCGGCGACCTCGAGCCTGCTCTCGCGTCGCGACGTCGTCGTGGTCGCCTCGGTGTCGTGCATCTACGGCCTCGGTACGCCGCAGTCGTACCTGGATCGTTCGGTGCAGCTCGAGGTCGGCGGCGAGATCGACCGCGACGCGCTGCTGCGCCTGCTGGTCGACGTGCAGTACACCCGCAACGACATGGCGTTCACCCGCGGCTCGTTCCGGGTGCGTGGCGACACCGTCGAGATCATCCCCTCCTACGAGGAGCTCGCGGTGCGCATCGAGTTCTTCGGCGACGAGATCGAGGCGCTCTACTACCTGCACCCGCTGACCGGTGACGTGGTGCGCCAGGTCGACTCGCTGCGTATCTTCCCGGCCACCCACTATGTGGCGGGCCCGGAGCGGATGGAGCGCGCGGTCGCCGATATCGAGGCCGAACTGGCCGAGCGGCTGGCCGAGCTGGAGAAGCAGGGCAAGCTGCTCGAGGCGCAGCGGTTGCGCATGCGCACCGAGTACGACCTCGAGATGATCCGCCAGGTCGGGTTCTGCTCCGGCATCGAGAACTACTCGCGCCACATCGACGGCCGTCCGGCCGGGTCGGCGCCTGCCACCCTGCTGGACTACTTCCCCGATGACTTCCTGCTCGTCATCGACGAGTCCCACGTCACCGTGCCGCAGATCGGCGGCATGTTCGAAGGTGACATGTCGCGCAAGCGCAACCTGGTCGAGTTCGGTTTCCGGTTGCCGTCGGCGGTCGACAACCGCCCGCTGACCTGGGAGGAGTTCGCCGACCGCATCGGCCAGGCC
>NZ_JBHXMY010000327.1:0-6797 GCF_042720195.1 Nocardia sp. NPDC058497
GCGCGGGGTCTCCGGTAGCGGACGAGTCGACCCGGGAAGAGTTACCAGGCAGTAGCCGACACCGATTCCGGCACCTGCCGATCGACCGAAGGGTCCTGGACGCGTGTGTTCCCCGCTTCGATCCATTCAGTGTCGAGCACGCCGTGGCGCGAGCGGTCGGTGCCGCGCACCGCGATCTCGCACCGGCGAGCCAGATCGCGGCGGTCGAGTCCGGGATACTCGAGCGGCTCGAGCACGATCTCGGCGATCATGCCCTTGCTGCGCAGCACCCGCTTGGCCGAGTCGGCGAAGGTGTCCTCGCCGACGAAACCGGGCACAGTGCACGGCACGCCGTGCCGGTCGAGATAGCGCAGCCGGACCGGCTGCACCGGGGTCGTCGTCTCGATCGCGGCCTGGAACATGGCGGGCCGCATCGAGCCGTAGGCGCGGCCGCACCAGGTGGTGCCCTCCGGGAAGACGGCGATCCGGTTGCCCTCGGCGAGCCGTCGCGCGACCTGGCCGACCACGCCCGGCAGTTCACGCAGCCGCGCCCGCTCGATCGGGATCACCCGGGTGAGCCGCGCGAGCTTGCCCAGCACCGGCCATTCGACCATGTCGGCCCTGGCGACGAAGCCGACCGGCTGCACCGCGGCCAGCGAAACCACGTCGGCCCAGCCGATGTGGCCGGTTACGACCATCACGGCGGTGCCGGGATCGGCGAACCCGGCCGTCGACGCTTGTTCGGCCGGACGGTTGTCGACGATGCGCAGCCGCATCCCCAGACAACCGAGCGCGGCACGGGCGTAGCGGCGCTGCAGGTTCTCGCGCCGCGATTTCGGGGTCGCCACGGTCAGCACCGGGAAGGTGAGCACGAGTCCGACCACGCCGGCCAGCCGGGCGAGGACTCTGGCGGTACCGACCTCGTCGGTCGGTTCGATGCAGCGAGACCCACAGGGGCTCGACGGCATCCACGAGTGCGAGTGTGTGGCGGGCGGCGCGTCGAACACCATGGCGGTTACTTCCCGTCGAAATTGGCGGCCGCGCTCTGCAGCCGCTCCAGATACCGGGTGTTGATGGTTTCCATGCCGAGCAGGGCGACGAAGTCGGCGACCGCGAAGTCGGGGTCGTGCGCCGGTTCGCCGCAGATCTCGGCACCCAGGCGCAGGTATCCGCGTAACAGCGGCGGCAGCTTGGGACGGCTCGGCGGGGTCAGCTCGTCGAGGGACAGTCCGTCGACGACGACCGGGCGGTACGGGTGCACCCGGCGTTCGGGGTCGCAGGCGTGGCGGCCCAGCAGCATGTCGCGCACGCCGCGCACGTTCACACCGGCCGGGTCGACGGGGCTGTCCTGCATCGGCACAGAGACGCAGCCCATCACCCAGTCGTAGCCGGTGAGTTGGATGTAGTGCAGGATGCCCGCCCACATCAGGGTGAGCACCGAGCCGTTGCGGTGGTCGGGCACCACGCAGGCCCGGCCCATCTCGACGATCCGGTGACCGGTCGGGTCGAGCTGGGTGAGATCGAATTCGGTCGCCGTGTAGTACCCGCCCGCGGCACTCACCTTGTCCGGCGGCAACATCCGATAGCAGCCGACGAACTGCTCGGTGAACTCGTCCTGGACCAGCAGGTGGTCGCAGTGCTCGTCGAACCGGTCGGCGTCGAGGCCGGTCCCGTTGTCGGGCATCTGGAACCCGGGTTCGGAGGCGAAGACCTGGAATCGGAGCCGCTGGGCGGCTTCCCTGTGCTCGGCATCGGACGCGACGACCAGAGAGTACCGAGACTTCCCCACCCCGGAGTCCGGCGCCGGCGCGGTCAACACGGACGAAATTGTCATACCGCTGATGAAGCCAGTCCGAGCTGGCATCGGGGCGACACATCGGTGTCGTGTCGATGCCCGTTCGGTGAACGAGACTGCCCTCACACCGCGCGTTCACCGATGCGCTGCTTATCGTTCGCCCACCTGCGGGTTTCTAGCCGAAGAGTCCGGTTTCGGGGCCGAATCGGGCCTGCGAGATCCGCCGTGGCGGTCCGCTTTCCGATGGCCCGAAAAGCGATCGGCCCGCCGTCGAACAGCGGGCCGATCACGGTGTCAGGCCGATCGTGCCGGTTCGGTGCGCTCGACCTCGTCGAAGCCGGGACGGGCGGTGCCGATGAAGGCGACCAGCCACGACGCGACCGCGGCGAAGCGGTTGCGGAAGCCGACCAGATACATCAGGTGCACGGCCAGCCACATTCCCCAGGCGATGGTGCCGCGGAAGGTGATGCGGTCGTTGAGCTTCACGACGGCGCTGAAGCGGCTGATCACCGCCATGCTGCCCTTGTCCCAGTAGACGAACGGCGTGCCCGCGTCCTTCTTGCGCCGGATGATGTCGGCGGCGTGGCGGCCCTCCTGCATGGCGACCGGCGACTGGCCGGGGTAGCCGTTGAGCGAGGTCATGTCGCCGATGGCGTAGATGTCGGCGTGGCCGCCGACGGTCAGATCCGGGTTGATCAGCAGCCTGCCCGCGCGGTCGGTCTCGGCGCCGGTGGCCTCGGCCAGCAGCGCCGCGAACCCGCCCGCCTGCACACCGGCCGACCACACCACGGTCTCGGCGGCGATGCCGCGTTCGATGCCCTCGGCGTCCTTGACCGTCACCTTGCCCTCGTCGATATCGGTGACGAAGGTGCCGAGCAGCACCTCGACGCCGCTGTCGGTCAGCGAGCGCTTCGCGTACTCCGAGAGCCCGCCGCCGAACGGGGGCAGCACCGCGTTCGCGCCCTCGACCAGGGTCACCGAGACCTCCTGGTGGAAGTGCCGCTTGGCGAGCTCCTTGATCTGGCCCGCCACCTCGACGCCGGTCGCGCCGGCGCCGACGACGACGAAGCTGAGCAGCCTGCGCCGGGTCGCCTCGTCGGCGTTCTCGGCCGCGGCGAAGACCGAGGCGATCTGGTCGCGCAGGCGCTGGGCGTCGTCGATGGTCTTGAGTGAGAAGGTCTTGTCGGCGAAGTCGTCGCGGCCGAAGTAGCTCTGGCTGGCGCCGGTCGCGGCGATCAGCGAGCCGTAGCTGATCTGACGGGTACCCTCGGCGGTCTCGTAGGTGAGGACGGCGGCGTCGGCATCGATACCGGTCACCTTGCCGAGCCGGACGTCGGCTTCGGGGTGGCGGCGCAGTACGTTCTTGATCGGCGGGGCGATCTCCTCCGGCGCGAGCACCCCGGTCGCCACCTGGTAGAGCAGCGGCTGGAACAGATGCTCGGGCGTGCTCGAGATCAGGACGTAGTTGATTCGTGACTTGCTCAGTTGCTTGGCAGCGGCGAGTCCGCCGAAGCCCGAACCGACGATGACGACATCCGTGTGTTCCATGATCGCGCGCTCCAAGATCGGTAATGATTCCTTTCATATGAGTAAACGCGATGCGGAACGCATATGTTTCCCGTGTTTGGGCGCATACTGAAGATGACTCTTATCTGCATAACTAATAAATAGGAGGTACCTGGTGGAACTTCGCCAGTTGGCGTACTTCGTGGCGGTGTGCGAGGAGCTCAGTTTCAGCCGCGCCGCGAGCCGCTGCTTCATCTCCCAATCCGCGATCAGCCACCAGATCGCGAGACTCGAACGTGACCTGGGCGCACAGCTGTTCGAGCGCACGACCCGCGCCGTCGTCCCCACCGACGCGACCCTTCGCCTGCTGCCGCTGGCCAAGCAGATGCTGAGCCTGGAGTCGGCGATCCGCGCCGCCGTGCGCACCACCGGCCCGCGCATCCGCCTGGCCGCCAACATGTCCTTCGCGGCCCGCTCGCTCTCGGCCATCGCCGCCGCCCGCGCCGCCCACCCCGACGCCGAGATCGAGTACGTCATCAAGCCGTTCCGGCAGCGGATCACGGCCGTGGCCGATGGTGACTGCGATCTGGCGCTGATCCGCGGCAGTGTGGATCAGCCGGGGCTGGCGGTGGAACAGTTGTGGGTCGAGGATCTGGTGATCGCGATCTCCAGCAGTCATCCGCTGGCGGGCAAGGGCGTCGTCACCCTCGCCGACCTCAGCCCCTACCCCCTGCTGCTCCCACCCGAACAGGAACAGGTCCTCCTACACACCCTCATCCGCTCGGCCTTCGCTGATCTCCCCGTCGGCCCCACCTTCGGCCCCCCGATCCCCCCGGACCACACCGCCACCATGGAACTGCTCAACCGCCCCGAATCCTGGACCGTCCTCTACGAAGGTCCCACCAAGGGCCTGCTCACCCTCGACCTCACCGACCACCGCCTCCGCATCCCGGTGTCGGCGGTGCTGCGGGAGGACGCGCGTCAGAATCCGATCGTGAACACGCTGCTGGACGCGTTGCACCGGCGGTAGCGCAGTGGTCGGTGCCGTTCTGAACCAGCGCGTGGGACGGCAGTGAGGTGCCGACGGCTGGACGCTCATGCCTTCGCAGGGCGACGCCTCGATGGTGGGCAGGCACCCGGGGGCGGCTAGCCGGCGGGCGAGACCGCCAAGGCGTGCGCGACGGCCAGGTGCAGCGGCAATGTCTCGGTGTCTTCGTCCTCGACCGACCAGATGATCTCCTCGATCGCGCGCAGGAAGGCCCAGCCGTGCGCGCGGTCGGCCGGGATGCCGAGGTCACGTGCCGTCGCGGCGACGACGGCACGCGCGTGCTCGGGTGTCGGCGCGGACTGCACCTGGATCATGATCAGGAAGCCCGCATCGAAGGCGGCCTCCCCCAGGTAGGGCTTCGGATCTATCAGGAGCCACGGTTCGCGTTCGGCGGCAACGATATTACCGAGGTGGGTGTCTCGATTCACGACGAGCAGTGGGCCCGCCGGGACGGCGAGGCGCGCGCACCAAGCCAGTGCCTGCTCGCGCAGATCTTCCGGAAGCACCTCGGCGAGTATGGGTTCCGGCTGCTGGAGCTGTGACATCCACTGCTCGACCATGTCGGTCGCTGTCGGCAGTGCCGGATAGTCCTCAGGAACGCCAACCGGCTCCCGCCGCAACCGGCGAAGTAGCTTGCACGCCAGGCGGACCCGGTCCGCGTTCTCCGGCCTGCCCTCCAGACTCGGAAACCCCGGCTGGTCGAGCAGCGGCTCCCCCGGCCGCGCCCACTCCATCAGCATCGCGCCACTGTCGGCATCGAACCGGTACAGCGTCACGGCCCCGTCCCCGCCGTAGCAGTACAACCCGGTCGCCTCCGCGATGTTCTCCTCGTCGACCATCGGCACCTTGAGCACCGCCACCGACCCGTCCCCGCGCCGCACCGGCGCGACGAACGCATGCGTCCCGCCCTCGAACGCGGGGCCGATCACCATCAACTCCCAAGCCCCACACAGCTTTTCCACCAGCCCGGGCAGGTCGTCGAGCCACCGCTCCCCCTCGGCCCCGAACACCTCCCGCACCGTCTCCTCGACCTCCGGCGGCACCTCGATCGGCATAGTCGTCACGCACCCACCCTGCCACGCATCGTGAAACCTGCTCGACAGCCCGTACCCGGCCTGGAATCCTGCCCAGATGACCGAGACGCCGCTCCCCGAAGTCCCCGCCGGTTACGAGGTCTCCGCCGAGACCGCCCGCATCGACGCCGCGCGGGTACACACCTGGCTGTCCACCGACTCGTACTGGGCCATGGGCAGAACCCGCGAGCTGCAGGACCGCGCGATCGCCGAATCACTCAACTTCGGTGTGTACGACAGCGTCTCGGGCGAGCAGATCGCCTACGCCCGGGTGGTCACCGACCGGGCCACTTTCGCCTGGCTGTGCGATGTGTACGTGGATCACGCGGTGCGCGGCAAAGGCGTCGGCGTCGCCTTGATCGCCGCGGTCCGCGACCACCTGGCCCCGTACGGCCTGCGCCGCGTCATGCTCGCCACCCACAACGCCCACCCCCTGTACGAGAAGTTCGGCTTCGAACCCCTCACCGACCCCGAGAAGTGGATGGTCCTCGGCGGCCCGGTGAACACCCCCGACAACCTCTAGCCGATCCGGCGGCGGCACCTCGATCGGCACGGTCACAGCGTATCGCCGAGTCGGTTGCCGATCAGAATGCCAGTGCTGCCCAGTCGATCTCGATGGCGAAGGGGTATGGGAACGAGATGCCGGTCGCGGAGTCGGGTGCCCACTGGCCCGCCAGGAGGTAGTTGGCGTGGCGCAGCGGACGCACGCCCGGCGGGAGCTCGGCATGACCGATCTCGAGGATGTAGACGCGAAGCGCTGCGATGCCGGTGAGATCCTGTGTCAGTTCGACTTCCCAGTACGACGGAATGCCCGCACCCGCGTAGCGGGCCTTCTTCGCTTCCATCTCGGACGGGGTATTCGACGGCGACAGGACTTCGCCCACCAGTACCGTGTCGGCGGCGCGGACGTCGGCGCCCGGCGGCAGGCAACGGTGCACGAGGAAGTCCGGAGTGACGAAATCGGACTTACCGGTGTTGCCGAAGAAGACATTCGTCTCGAGATTTCCTCGCCAGCAGCGTTCGGGGTGCGACAACCTGTCGTCGCTGGAACAACGCCTGATTTCCTGCGCTAGCAGCAATGTCGCCAATTGATGTTCGCCCGGCCCGCGGCGCATCCACACGACTCGCCCGTTCCACAACTCGATCTGGGCGGCGATCTCCTCGGGTAGCTTCTCCAGCTCTTCCCAGGTCATCGACTCGGGCAGGTCAGGACGGTCGACGCTCGGCGTGGCCATTCACCCATGCTACGCAGCGGCTACGACATCTCTCGCGAGACGCAAGCGGGGGGGGCGCCCCCCCCCCCCCCCCGCCCCCGCGGGCGCGCGGCCCCCCCCCGGAAAGCAGGGGTGGGTAGGCAGAGCCAGGGCACGGGCAGGGAGAGAGACAGAAAAAAAAC
>NZ_JBHXMY010000328.1:0-6796 GCF_042720195.1 Nocardia sp. NPDC058497
CAATATCCGCCAGACCCCGGCGGCGGCGGGCGTGTGGGGTGTACACAAAGGGTACCTGGCCCGGCGGCACGGGATCGTGCCGAAGACCCTGCACGTGGATGCACCGTCCACACATGTGGATTGGGATGCCGGACAGGTCACGCTGACGACCGCAGCGGTGCCGTGGCCGCAGACCGGTCACGCACGGCGCGCCGGCGTATCCGCGTTCGGAATCAGCGGCACGAACGCGCACGTGATCATCGAGCAGGCCCCGGCACCGGTCCGGTCCGCACCGAAGTCGAAGCCTGACAAGGAAGACTCGGCAGACGACCCGATGTTTCCGTGGGTGCTGTCGGCGCGCTCGGAGCCGGCGTTGCGGGAGATGGCCGCCCGGCTGTTGACCAGTGTCGAAGCCGATCCGCAGCTGGATCCCTCGGATGTGGGTTGGTCGTTGGTGTCCGGGCGGGCCCGGTTCGGACATCGGGTCGTTGTAGCGGGCCCGGACCGCGACACCCTGCTTGCCAGCCTGTCGGCATTCGCGTCCGGACAACCGCACCCGGCGTCGACCTCCGGCAGTGCTCGGCCGGGCAGAACCGCGTGGATATTCCCGGGTCAAGGTGCGCAGTGGATCGGCATGGGCCGTGAACTCGCTCGACGATTCCCCGTGTTCGCGACTGCCTTCGATGAGGTATGCGCTCTGTTGGAAGCCGAACTGGGTTCGTCTGTGCGCGAAGTGATCTGGGCAGGCGGCGAGGACGCGCCCAGCGATCGGCAGCATGCTGTGAATTCGACGTTGTTCGCGCAGACCGGTTTGTTCGCCGTCGGGGTGGCCACCGCGCGGTTGCTCGAATGGTTCGGCCTCACTCCGGATGTGGTGGCAGGTCATTCCGTCGGTGAGATCGTGGCCGCACACGTGGCCGGGGTGCTGTCGTTACAAGATGCGGTCGTACTGGTCGCCGCGCGAGCACGGTTGATGCAGGCCCTGCCGCCCGGGGGAGCGATGGCCGCCCTCACCGCATCGGAATCGGAAGTGACCGAGTCGATTTCATCGCTGTCGGTAACCTCGGTGGGTATCGCCGCGGTCAACGGTGCACGCTCGGTCGTCGTTTCCGGTGCACGGGCTGAGATCGAGGCCGTCGTGGCGCAGCTGGGAGACGCTGCGCGAGCGCGGTGGCTGCGGGTATCTCACGCGTTCCATTCGCCGCTGATGGAACCGATGCTGGCCGACTTCACCCAGCACCTGGCCAGGATCCGGTGGCGGCAACCGTTGATTCCAGTGGTATCGAATCTGACTGGTGCGCTGGCAGATTCGTCAATGCTGTCGGCAGGGTACTGGGTCTCGCATGTCCGGGAGTCCGTGCGCTTCGCCGACGGCGTGCAGGCACTGCACGAGTGGGGTGCGTCGCGGTTCGTCGTGGTCGGTCCCGATGGTGGGCTGACCGGCTTGATCACCGACCTGCTCGATAGCCGCCCGACGAGCGATGCGGAGCCGGATACGCGCGTGGCGGCGGTATTGGGACGCAATCGCGGCGAGTCGGCGAGCCTGCTGGCAGCCCTCGCGTCAGTAGAGGTCTGTTCCGCCGGTGCTGTCGTGAGATGGGAGCGACTGTGGGACAACAGCGCTCGACGCCGGGTGGACCTGCCGTCGTACGCGTTCCAGCGCCGCCATTACTGGTTGGAACCGGATGCCGGCGGCGACGCGGGCGTGCTGGGTTTGCAGGCGTCGTCACATCCGCTGATCGGTGCGGTGGTCTCCGCTCCCGAGACGGGTGGTGTGATCGTGTCCTGCCGATTGTCTGCGGGTACACACCGGTGGTTGGCCGATCACACGGTTTCGGGCGGTGTGTTGCTGCCGGGCACCGGATTCGTTGAGCTGGTGATGCGAGCCGGTGACGAGGTCGGTTGTGACCTCCTGGAAGATCTGACCTTGATCGCGCCGCTGGGATTGCCGGACACCGCCGGAGTACAAGTTCGAGTGGTCATCGGTGCCGCGGCGGAGGGCGACAGGCGGCCGGCATCGGTGTATTCGCGACCGGAATCCGCAGGCTCGGACCAGGATTCGCCCTGGATTCTGCACGCGGAAGGTACTGTCGCGCCGGGTACGTCCGAGGATGCCGAGAATGCGACCGCACCCGCACCGTGGCCTCCCGTCGGTGCTGTGGCGGTGAATCTCGAGGGCATCTACGACCGTTTGGATGACGCAGGTTACGGCTATGGGCCCGCGTTCCATGGTCTGAAATCGGTCTGGCGTCTCGACCGGGATTTGTTCGTCGAAGCGGAACTGCCCGAATCGGGCGGCGAGCACTCGCACTTCGGTATCCATCCAGCGCTCTTGGACGCGGTGCTGCAAGCGATCCCCGCGACCTCGCTGGACGAGGAATGCCACGACAGGCCGCGGATCCCCTTCACATGGCAACATGTCGAACTCCACTCCGTCGGTGCTACTGCCCTGCGGGCACACATCGCGCATGCCGACGGCACGGACGGAGTCTGTGTTCGTGCCGCCGACGCCACCGGACAACCGGTACTGACGGTCCGCAACCTGGTATCGCGACCGATCGTCTCCCGCGACGCACCGGCCCTCGGCGAACAGCTGCTGGGTTTGCGCTGGACGCCGCAGCCGACCTCGAGCGCCCAGGATGCGGTTCAGAGCACGTCATTCCGCACGGCGACCGCGTTCGTGGACTGGGCCGAACGAGCCGAGGACTTGCCGGGCGTGGTCGTCTTGGACCTGCGTGACGACAGAGCCGACGAGGGCGTGGTGCAACGCGCACATCGTCTCTCGCATGAGGTCTTGGCCGTGGTTCAGACGTGGTCGCGAGATGAGCGTCTCGCGGACGTGCGATTGCTGGTGCTGACCTCGGGCGCGGTGGCAGTGGCCGATGAGCCGGTGATCGATGTCGCCGCTGCAGCGGTGTGGGGCCTGGTGCGGTCAGCACAGTCGGAAGATCCGGGCGGAATCCTGTTGGCCGACATCGACATCGTTGATGCGACGGGATCGCAGCAGCTGGAGGACCTGATCGGCAGCGTCCTCGCAGCGGATGAGCCGCAGCTGGCGGTGCGTGCGGATGTCGTTCATACGGCTTGTCTGACGCGCTTGCCCGCGGTGCCCGGCGCTGAGGGCGAGGCCGAAACGCGATTGGCGGCAGGGACGGTCGTGATCACCGGTGGGACAGGTGGTCTGGGCGCCGTGGCGGCGCGGCATCTGGTCTCGACGCACGGCGTGCGGTCACTGGTATTGGCATCCAGGCGGGGTGAATCCGCGCCCGGAGCAGCGGATTTGGTTGCGGAGTTGACCGGGCTGGGTGCGCGGGTCACGGTGGTGGCCTGTGACGTGGCCTCTCGCGCAGAGATCCAGGCCCTGCTCGATGCCGTACCCGGCGACGCGCCGCTCGTTGGTGTGGTGCACACCGCAGGTGTTCTCGACGACGGCGTGGTCTCGGCCTTGACCCCCGAACGCCTGGATACCGTGCTGGCGGCCAAGGCCGATGCCGCATGGTGGCTACACGAAGCCACCAAAGACCTCGACCTCGCACTGTTCGTCCTCTACTCCTCCGCCGCCGGCATATTCGGCGGTGCCGGACAAGGCAACTACGCAGCCGCCAACACCTTCCTCGACGCCCTGGCCGAGTATCGACGTGCGCAGGGCCTCGCCGCGGTATCGATCGCGTGGGGGCTGTGGGATACCGGTGTGGGCATGGGTGCGCGCCTGCGAGGGGAGGACACGAGCCGACTTGAGCGAGACGGCATGCAGAGCCTGACTTTGGAACAAGGCCTGGCATGGTTCGATGCCGCGCTGATTCAACCGCGGGCGACGGTGACCGCGGCGCGGGTGGATCTGGCGGCGCTGCGTCGTGCGGCCGCGATTCCGTCGATCCTGCGTGGTCTGGTCCGGCCGACCCGACGCGTCTCCGGGACTACCACCACCGCGCTGCAGCGCCAGATCGTCGATGTGTCCGAGGCCGACGCACTGCGTGCGGTGCTGGCGGTGGTACGGGCCGAAGTGGCGATGGTACTTGGCTTCGACAGTGGTTCGGAAGTGGAGCTGGAGCGAAACTTCCGCGAGCTGGGTTTCGACTCGCTGACCGCGGTCGAGATGCGAAATCGGCTGCGTGCGGTTACCGGTGTCCGGTTGCCGGCGACCCTGGCTTTCGATTACCCGACCACGCAGGCGGTGGCGCGGTTCGTGATGGACGAGCTACGCGGCGATGACTCTCCTGCCGAGCGCAGGGCGGCGGTCGACGCGCCGCTGGCCGAGTCGTCGGATCCGGTGGTCATCGTCGGGATGTCCTGTCGGCTGCCCGGCGGGGTGGCCTCGCCGGAAGGCTTGTGGCAGTTGCTGATCGAGGAACGCGATGCCGTCTCGACGTTCCCGACCGATCGTGGCTGGAATGTCGAGGCCCTGTTCGATCCCGAGCCGGGCGTGCCCGGCAAATCCTATGTGCGCGAGGGCGGATTCCTGCACGAGGCCGGATGGTTCGACGCCGGCTTCTTCGGAATCTCACCGCGCGAGGCCCTCACGATGGACCCCCAACAGCGGGTGCTGTTGGAAACCGCATGGGAGGCACTGGAACATGCCGGTATCGACCCGACCTCCTTGCGCGGCAGCGATACCGGTGTGTTCACCGGGGTGATGCATCACGACTACCCGGGCAACAGTAGCGCGGGAGCAATCGTGTCAGGCCGGGTATCCTACGTGCTCGGACTCGAAGGCCCCGCAGTGTCGGTCGACACGGCATGCTCCTCCTCGCTGGTCGCATTGCATCAAGCTGTGCAAGCCCTGCGATCAGGCGAATGCTCCCTGGCCCTCGCGGGCGGCGTAACCGTCATGGCAACGCCGGAGATCTTCGTCGAGTTCTCTCAACAGCGTGCACTGGCGGCCGATGGCCGCTGTAAATCCTTCTCCGACGCCGCCGACGGCACCGGGTGGGGTGAAGGCGCGGGTGTGCTGGTGCTGGAACGACTCTCGGATGCACGCCGTCTCGGCCACGAGGTACTCGCGGTGATCCGCAGCTCGGCGATCAATCAGGACGGCGCGTCCAATGGCCTGACAGCTCCGAATGGCCCCGCTCAACAACGAATGATCCAGCGTGCACTGGCCAACGCGAACCTCTCGCCCGCCGACGTCGATGTCGTGGAGGCGCACGGCACCGGTACTAGGTTGGGTGATCCGATCGAAGCCCAGGCGATCCTGGCCACCTATGGTCAAGATCGTGCCGCCGCTGATCCGGTGTGGCTGGGATCGTTGAAGTCGAATATCGGCCACACCCAGGCTGCCGCGGGTGTGGCGGGTGTGATGAAGATGGTGCTGGCGATGCGGCACGGAATCGTGCCGAGAACCTTGCACGTGGACACACCCTCCTCGCACGTGGATTGGGACGCCGGACAGGTGGCCCTGGTGTCGCAGGCGGTGGCATGGCCGCAGACCGGCCGCCCGCGCCGGGCAGGAGTGTCCTCGTTCGGCATCAGCGGCACCAACGCCCACGTCATTATCGAACAGGCACCCGGTACCACCAGTTCTGCCACCGAATCGATTGTTGTAGAGGATAATTCGCCTTGCGTTGCCGGCTCCGGCGCTGTCGGCGACGTGGTGCCGTGGGTATTGTCCGCGCGGACAGAGCCGGCGCTGCGGGAGACGGCGGCCCGGCTGGTGGCCCACATGGAGGCGAATCCGGACCTCGATCCCGCCGACGTGGCATGGTCGCTGGTCTCGGGCCGTGCCCGGTTCGAGCATCGTGCAATTATCTCCGGCGCCGACCGCGCCCAGTTGACCACTGGCGCAGCGGCGTTGGCTTCGAGTCGGCCGCATTCGGGCGTGGTGTCGGGAACGGTCGGGTCGGGCAAGACCGTGTGGATATTCCCGGGCCAAGGTGCGCAGTGGATCGGCATGGGTCGTGAACTCGCGCAGCGGTACCCGGTATTCGCGAACAAACTGCGCGAATGCGACGCGGTGTTCTCCCGGTGGGTGTCGTGGTCGGTGGCGGAGATCCTCGCCGACGAAGACGACTGGTGGCTGCAGCGTGTGGACGTGGTCCAGCCGGTGTTGTTCGCGGTGATGGTGTCGCTGGCCGAGCTGTGGCAGTGGTTCGGGCTGCGGCCGGACGCGGTCGTCGGGCATTCGCAGGGTGAGATCGCCGCGGCGCATGTGGCGGGGGCATTGTCGCTCGCGGATGCGGCACAGGTGGTGGTCGCGCGGTCGGCGGTCCTGCGTGGGCTGGCAGGACAGGGGACGATGGCATCGGTGGCCTCGTCGGCCGACGCGGTGACCGAACGTTTGACGAATTCCGATTTCTCCGTGGATATTTCGATCGCCGCGGTGAACGGACCGGAATCGGTCGTCGTGTCCGGCCCGACAGCCGACGTGCAACGATTCGTGGCCGCGTGTGCGGCCGATGGGATCCGGACACGAGAAGTCGCGGTCGACTACGCCTCACACTCCCCGCAGGTCGATGCCGTTTCCCCGCAGCTGCTGGCAGAGCTGTCGACGGTGCGGGCGAATCAGCACTCCGAGGTACAGTTTTGGTCGACGGTGACCGGGCAACCGGTGGATCCGGAACAGCTGAACGCCCACTATTGGGTGCGGAACCTGCGCGAGCCGGTTCTGTTCGAGCTGGTAGTACGGGAGCTGCTCGGCACGGGCTTCTCGGTGTTCGTGGAGGTGAGTTCGCATCCGCTGCTGCTGATGGGGGTGGAGTCGACCGCCGAGTCGGCAGGGATCCCGATGTCTGTGGTGGCGACCTTGCGGCGCGAGGAGAACTCGGTCGCCCGCTTCACGCGATCACTGGCCGAAATGGCAGTCACGGGCGCACACGTAGAG
>NZ_JBHXMY010000329.1:0-2170 GCF_042720195.1 Nocardia sp. NPDC058497
ATACGAAACCATCAGTTTCGATACCGATAGTTTCGCAACGCATCGCTGGAGGTAGCCATGATCACCTGGTCCGGAAGAGTTCTCGCCTTCCTCGGCGGGGCCCATATCCTTGCCGCGACCGCGCTCGGCCACCGCCATTTCGGCCGGTGGTTCTCGTTCGGACTGTGGGCACCCGAGGCCGACATCACCGAACTGCCCGCCCCGATCGGCGCCTTCTGGATGGGGCCCGGCAGCTTCGGCGTCCCACTGCTGTTGCTGGGGTGCCTCGTCGTCTGGATGGATCGCCGCGCGATCACCCCGCCGGGTTTCCTCGCCTGGTCACTGCTGGCCTGGACGGCTGTCTGCGCACTGATCTTCGAACCGGCCCCCTGGGTGGCGGCGACGGCGGCGGCCGTCCTGCTGCTGATCGGTATCCGCCGCGCCGCCGCCCCGGCGCCTAGCGGTGCGGCTGGGTCACCTCCGTCGGCAGCGGCGCACTCATCGTGACCTTGGAGCCGGTCCAGGTGTAGGTGATCGTCGCCGGGCCGCCCTGCGGTGCCGCGAACGGTTCGTCGGCGACCAGCCACTTGTAGTCGACGGTGACCGCGTTGTCGCTGGCACCGGAGACGTAGGTGAAGGCGTAAGCCTCGGAAGTTGCTGTGCCCAGCCACTTTCCGTCGCTGAAGAACAGGATGTGGATCGGCGCGCCCGCCGAGTTGCCGCCTACCGCCCGCACCCAGAGCAACTGTCCGCAGTTGCCCGGCTGGTCGGCCGAGGCCTGGGAGGCGACCCAGCTGCCGCCCAGGCGGGACAGGGCGTTCTGCACGCCGGTGGAGGCGGGATCGATGCAGCGGCCCGGCCCGCTGATGTCGTTGGCGGGGGCCGGATTCGGGGCCGTGGTGTCCGGCGCCGACGTTTCCGCGGGCGCCTCGGTAACCGGGGCAGGCGCTACCGTGCCCGGGGCATCGGGCGCCTGCGTCGCGCCGGGAGCCTGGGTTGCGGGCGGCTGCTGACCGGCCGACGGCTGAACGACGGTCGCCGATGCCTTGGTCGATGTAGTTGTGCCCGAACCAATTTCCCCACTGCAGCCTGCCACCGACGCCGCGGCAATGGCGATCAGCGCACCCATCCGAACTGCGTTCTTCATGATTCCTCGATTCGTGTCCCCGCCGCGCCGATCGCGCGTACTGATGACTCCATCGGGACCCTGAACAGCCCTGTTAGGCGAAATCCGGCAATCCTCACCCTAGGGTGCGAAATCATCACCCCCTGTAACGAATTCGGCGCCTGATCACCGACTCGGGCCGGGCGGCCGGATGTGCCATCGGAGCGGGACTATGGCAAGGTCCCTGCCGAGCCAACAGATTCGGGGGAACCGTGGGAATTCGTCAGTTCGTGGTCGGAGCGCTCGCAGTGACCGTGCTGTCCGGGTGCACGAGTACGGTGCCCGGGACCGCCGTCTCCGCCGAGATCGACGGTGCGAACCCGGCACCCTCGGTGGAGTTGTCGGCGATCACGGGTACCTGGGTGGGCTCGTACACCTGCAACCAGGGTACGACCGGTCTCACGCTGACGGTGCAGCCCTCCGGCCGCACGGAGTTCGCGTTCTACCCCCTGCCGACCAATCCCAAGGCCATGTCCGGCCGCTTCGAAATGCGCGCCACCACCGACTCGGGCCGCCTCGAGTTCCAGCAGGTGCGCTGGATCGAACGGCCCGGCGCCTACCTCATGGTCGACCTCCAGCCCACCCGGCACGACGACACCGTGCTGAGCGGCAATGTGCGCGCCGACGGCTGCTCGACCTTCAGCGTCAGCCGTAACCGGGGCTGACGGGCGCGCCGCGCACGCCGGAAAATCACTGGCACGCCATGACAGGATCGGTCTGTGCTGTTGACGATCTCCACGACCTATACCCCATCAAATGCCGTGGGCGCAAATACCTGCGGATCATCTATGGTCCCGACTACACCGTGCCGGAACACCTCGCGCGCTTGCGTGATCGGACCCTGAGCCGCAAACGTGGTCTCGCGATGCGGGAGCACGGGCTCGGGTTGGCGGCGCTCGACGCCGTCGCCGCCGGGGAGCCACGGTGGCGGGTGCACGAGCTCGTATTCGCCATCCTGGCAATGGAATCGGTGCCGACCGACCCGCGGCTCTGACCGAGACCCGCCCGCACCGATCAGTGCGGGCG
>NZ_JBHXMY010000329.1:2180-6789 GCF_042720195.1 Nocardia sp. NPDC058497
AACCTTCGGGGGCTGAACGCGATCCCGGGGGGCCCCCGGGGGGGGGGGTCCCGCTCTTGTTTTCCCCAAGCGTCCAAATCCATCGCGGCCCCCCCCCCGCGGGGAGCTCCCCCCGCCCCGCCCCAACCTATTGGGGGGGCCGGGTCCTGGTGACTAGTCGACCAGCTGTGGTGGCGTCCAGGTCTGGCGGCCGACCTCGTCGAGGTGACTCAGCGCTTGTACGTAGGACTCGACGAGGCCGGTCTCGCAGTACGGCACACCGATTTCGGCACAGTACCCGGCGACGATCGGCTGGGCCCGGCCCAGATTGGCGCGCGGCATCGACGGGAACAGGTGGTGTTCGATCTGGTAGTTCAGCCCGCCCAGGGCGGTGTCGACGAGGAAGCCGCCGCGGACATTGCGCGAGGTGAGCACCTGCCTGCGCAGGAAGTCGGTGTTGTCGCCTTCGGGCAGCACCTCCATCCCCTTGTGGTTGGGCGCGAACGTGCAGCCCATGTAGAGACCGAACAGGCCCTGCTGAACGGCGATGAACGCCAACGCTTTTCCGGGCGGGAGCACCAGGAAGACGGCGGACAGGTAGCCGACGCCATGCGCGGCGAGCAACGCGCCCTCCCACAGCCGGTTCGGAATCGGCCAGCGGAACACCGCGCGGACACTCGAGTAATGCAAGCTGCCGCCTTCGAGCAACAGCATCGGGAAGAACAGCCACGCCTGGTAGCGGAAGATCAGCCGGCGGATGCCCTTGCCCGCCCGGGCGCGATCGCCGGAAAACGCCAGGATTCCCATCACATCGGGGTCGGCGCCCTCGGTGTTGGGGTGGGCGTGGTGCCGGTTGTGATTGCTGGTCCACCAGCCGATGCTCAGGCCGATGGCCAGGTTGCCCGCGATCAGGCCGTACAGGTAGTTGGCCCGCCGGGACGCGAAGATCTGCTTGTGCCCGGCATCGTGGCCGAGGAACGCGATCTGCGAGAACACCGCGGCCAGGAACACCCCGACCCCCAGCTGCCACCACGAGTCGCCGAGGACGAAGAACGCCGCCCACCCGGCGACGAACGCCGTCGCGGTGAGCGCGCTCTTCCACCCGTAGTACCGCAGATTCCGGTCCAACAGGCCCGCCGCCCGGATCCGGCGCAACAAGATCGAATATTCACTGCCGCGCACCGGGACGACATCAGAGGCAATTACCACCGCACCAGCATGACGGATCGATACCACCACCAGGTGAACTCGGGTCTACTTCACCGCTGCCTTCGGCCGTTCGGTGTCGAGTGCCGTGAACACCGCCGCGGCGAGGATCATCACCGCCGAGACCAGCAGGGCCACATCCAGCCCGTGATGGAACGCGACCTTTCCGGTGTTGAGCACCTCGTTCACCTTCGACAGGTATTGCAGATACGGGCCGATGTCGACGCCTTCGGGGATACGGCCGCGTTCCACGGCCTGGATCGCGTCGGGCTGCAGCGAGGTCGGCAGACCCAGCTCGGTCATCCGCGCGCGCAGGTCAGCGGAGAGGAACGAGCTCACCAGGACACCGAGCACCGCGACACCGAACGCCGAACCGACCTGGCGCATCGTATTGGTCACCGCGGCGGCCATCCCCGAGTGTTCCGCCGGAACGCCCGACATCACCGCCGAGGTCAACGGCACCACCGCGATCCCGAAGCCGAACCCGGCCACCGCCATCGCGGCCGCCAGCCACGGATCGTGCAGGGTGCCCGACAGTGCATGACGGGTCAGCAGGATCCCGCCCGCACCGAGTACACAGCCGAGGATCATGGGAACGCGCGCGCCACGACGGGCGACCCAATAGCCCGCGATGAGGGACCCGATCACGATGGCGACGGCCATCGGGGCGAAGACACCGGCGGTGCGCGCGGCCGAATACGACTGCATCACTTGCAGATACAGCGCGGTGAAGAAGAAGATCGAGAAGATGCCGAAGTAGACGGCGAAGGCGACCACCAGCGCCCCGCGCACGGCCCGCAGCCGCAGATAGCGGAAGTCGAGCATCGGTGCGCGCGCCCGCTTTTCCACGACGACGAACGCAGCGAGCGCGATACCGCCGAGCGCGAACAGCGCCAGCACCGACGGCGCCGTGTAGCCCCGATCCTGACCGACGGTCGCGGCATAGATCACCGATCCAAAAGCCGTCGCGCCGAGCACCGCACCGGCCCAGTCGACCGGCTCCTGCCGTGGATCCGAGCTCTCCGGAATCGACCACAGCGCGGCGACGAGCGCCACCGCCCCGATCACCAGGTTGAACCAGAAGATCGAGCGCCACCCGTACGCGTGCACCAGCACGCCACCCAGAACCGGACCAGCCGCCAGCGCCAGCCCGGACACCGCCGCCCACACCCCGACCGCCTTGGCCCGCGCCTGCTCGCCAGGGAAGATGTGGCGCAGCACCGACAGTGTCCCCGGTTCCGAGGCCGCGGCGCCCAGCCCCATGATCGCGCGACCGGCGATGAGCATCGCGACGCTGCTCGCGAGTGCGGAAACCACCGACCCGACGCAGAAGATCACCAGACCGATGATCATCACCCGCTTGCGCCCCCACCGGTCACCGAGCGACCCACCCGCCAGCATCAACCCGGCGAAAACCACGGTGTAGGAGTTGACCACCCACTGCAGCAACGTCACATCGGTACTCAACTCACGCCGGATATCGCCGAGCGCAACACTGACCACGGTGGTGTCCAAGAAGGTCACGAACACCACGGCCACGACTGCTGCCAGAGCGACTCCCGGCCGCGCCGGTGTACCCGGCGCCGTCCCCATCGGTCTCACGGCCTCAGGCTACCGGCGAGTTCGACCGCCCGCTGACCGACTGAGCCCAGACCGCCAGGGAGCGTACGGAGTCACTGGTCGCGGACCCACGGCCAGGTCATCATTGCCCAGACGGTGATCAGCAGGAGGGCCACCGTGCCCAGGTACCAGGGCCAAGGGCCGAGTACATCGAGCAGCGACGCCGTCGCGGGTTTCGCGTTGACGAATCCGTAGTTGGTACCGGCCACCGTATTGAACGTGAAGGTCAGCGCGGCCCACACCGCGGTGACTCCCACGGCGATTCGATAGCTCCGCCAATCCGGGCGCATGCCGATACCCCAGGTGAGATAGATCGCGGCCCACACCACGGCCAGGTGGATCGCCCAGAACGCGAGGAACTCCTTGCTCGGGAAGTCCCGGCTCTCCAGCGCGGGTGATACCAGCGCCTGTGTGCTCAAGGTGAGGCACCAGTAGTAGGTCAGCGCGTACGCCCAGCGTCGGTGCGACCACAATGCGTATCCGGCGACCACGGTGGCGAGATCGGTCAGCCGCAAGGGGACGGAGCGCTCGATGGTCGGCGGGATCATGGTGTAGAGATAGATCGCCGCGTAGACCGCCAGCGTCGAGACACCGAATGCCCGGCTGAATCGTCGTGCGGCAGCGGCACTTCGGTGCGTACGCCCGACCCAGACCATGGGAATCGCCCCCACCACGAATATCGCCAGGACAATCCAGTGCGACAGTCCGTAGCCGGTGAATTCCCGCTGCGCCGATAGCGCGTCCACACTGTCCGAGTGTAGTGATCACGAGCGTCGAACTCGCCTGACACCCGCGAGCCACCTTTCGGCCCGGGTACCTCGTCAGGCTTGCTCGAGGATGTCGAACGGGATGGTCACTTCCACCGGTTCGTCGAGCAGCAGAACCCTGCGGTGGACGGTGTGCGCACGGTAACGGCGACCGGACCAATCGAGGCGGTACTCCTCGATCTCCTCGATCCGCTCTTCCTTCTGATCCAGCCTGATGATGAGGTAGCGGGGAATCGCCGCGGCCGCATACTGGATCCGTTTGTCGGTGATATCGGCGTCGATCGTCGATTCCGAGGTCACCTCGACGACCAGCAACAGGTGATCCCGCACCGAGTTGACGTCGTACGGTTCGCAGTCGCGGATCCACACATCGGGGTAGCGGATGTTCAACCGCCGATCGGCCGCCGTCGATTCCGCATCAGCGAACCGTGCCGCGACGTCGGAATCCACAACCATGCACGGGCCACCGTCCCGCCGTCCAGCCTCGAGCAGCCCCGCGAGTCGCCGAACCACCCGGCTGTGCAGCGGGCTCTGCGCCATCACCCGCACGACTCGACCGTCGACGATCTCGATGTCGCCCAGCTCGTCCGCCGCGCCGTCCATGAACTCTTCAGCGGTCAGTCGGTGTTCACGATGCTGGTCGGGGGTGCTCATACCGCACATCATCGCAGGCTTCGGCTCCTGCGGGGTTGACCTGGGATCTTCGGGGCCCCCGTCAAGCTTGCTCGAGGCCCGACGAACTATTGGCGGCGACGCTCTTGTCCATTCACGAGTACCGGCGGCTGAAGGCCGACAGCCAGGATCTCGTTTCCCGGCTGAGCATGGATGACGATATCGAGTTCGAACCGGCACCACCGCGGGTGGAGCTGAGGGTCGCGGACCTGTGACTTTCCTCCTCGACACCAACATCATCAGCGAGTTGCGTAAGTCGCCCCAGTCGGCGAACCCCGCGGTGCGCGCATGGGCGGCGCAACGGCGTCCGTCCGACCTGTTTCTGAGCGTGATCACGATCATGGAGGTCGAGCTCGGTATCTGCC
>NZ_JBHXMY010000330.1:0-6776 GCF_042720195.1 Nocardia sp. NPDC058497
CGGGGGGGGCGCGGGGGGGGGGTGCCTGGCGGCTCCCTCGTCGAGGGCCCCCGCGTCCCCGCGCGCCTGGGCCCAGGAGTCGTCGACGCTGAGCCTGCGCGAGGCGGTGGGGAGGCCCGCGGCGAGCCAGAAGGCGCGGCTGTCACCGACATTGGCGACGGTGATCTCGGTGCCCTCGGGGGTCTCGCGCACGATCGCCGACACATACGTGCACGAGGGCGAGTACTCGCTCGAGCGGGACATCCCGCGCACGGCCGCCGTCGCGGTCGCCAGGCCCGCCATCGCGCTGTCCTGCGTGGACCGGCCGTCGGCGAGCGCGGCCAGTGCCGCGTCGACGCCGGCCCTGGCCGCGGTGCCGGAGGCGGCCTGCGGGTCCTGCGAGGTGGACACACCGTCGCTGACCACGATGACGCGCGTGCCGTCGCCGTCACGGACGGCCGCGGCGACGGCGTCCTCGTTGCGGGAGTGACTGATTCCGCGGTCGGTCAGGATGTACACCGTGCCGAGATCGTCCTCGAACCGGTCGGGAACCGGTTTCGGGCTGCCGCACTGCGCGCAGCGGCCGCCCTCGTAGCGTCGTTCCCCACAGGTCGAGCACTGTGGCACCGTGGCCGGATCGTGGATCGGCAGCGCGACTTTGCGCACGCCGAGTTCGCGACCGCACCCCTCGCAGAAGCGGTGCCCCGCCCTGGCCGATCCCGCGCAGTCCGGGCACCCGGGCGCGCTCACAGCGTGGTCCTCGGCCGCACCGCGTTCGCCTGGTCCACCAGGACGAATCGGGTCCACATGTCGTCGGCTTCCCGAGCCAATGTCCGCAAGCATCGTTCCAACCCCGTCCGCACTCCCTGCTCGGTGAATTCCACGTCCAACAGCTTGCCTGCCGCGCTCGGTCGCTGTCCCGACCGGATCCAGTTCAGTGCCGCCTCCAGCACATGCATGCGTACCTGGGCGGTGCGGGCGCGCGAGTCCAGGCTCAGCCGTTCGACCCGCTCACCCGCCTCGCGCAGCAGTATTTCGTCCAGGTCGGCCGGGTCTCGGCGCGCCAGCAGGGTTTCGACGGCGGAGACTCTGGCCTCGGTGAACATCGACGAGGTGCGGTCCACCTGGTCGAGGACTGTGACCGCGCCGGTCCGGTCGCCTGCCGCGCGGCGCAGGCGGGCGGCGCCGAAGGCGGCGGAGAGATAGGTGTGGTCGGTGCGCCACACCAGTTCGTAGAGGGCGAGCGCGCGGCGCAGGTCGGCCTCGTCGCCCTCGGCGCCGAGTTCCAGCGCGGCCGCCAACGCGAGTTTGGGGGCCGGCTCGCCGGGCAGTGCGGCGTAGACGGCCTCGAAATCGGCCGCGGCGGTGGCATGGTCGCCGGTCAGCAAGGCGGCCTGGGCGCGGTACCAGACCCGGCGCCAGTCGTACTCCAACTCTTCGGCCAGTGTGTCCATGCGGCCCAGGGCGGCCTCGGGTTCGCCTGCTTCGAGTTCGGCACGCACGAGACGCAGCGGAATCTCCACCGATTCACCGGATCCGGTGACCACCGCGCGCAGGCCGGCGGTCAGCGCCGCCTCCAGTTCCGCGGGGGTCGCCGCGTCGGTGGTGGCCAGCAGCGCGGCGCCGCTGTCGCCCGGGTCGACCAGCGGGGCGGGCAGGGCGGTGATGAGCGCGGCGGGTTCCGGTGTGGTGCTGTCGATGCCGAAGACCGCGCGGGCCGGGCCGAACGAGCTCGACATGCCGGGGCGCGGGATGCCGTCGCCGGTGGCCAGCACCTCCCGCAGCACGCCGGTGAGCTGGTCGGCCATCTCCGACATCGAGCCGAAGCGGGCCAATGGCTCGTCGTCGGTGGCCCGCAGCAGGAACCGGTGCAGCGAATCGTGCTGGGCGAGAAGCGGTTCGGTGTCGGGGGTCGGCAGTGGGCCGAGTTTGCCGTCGGCCGAGGCCACCCGCATCATCAGCACGGCCAGGGTGCGGCCCGCGGTGTAGACCTCGGTGGCCACGGTGGGGCCGGTCCCGGCGATCTCGGGCGCCTGATAGCCCAGGGTGCCGTAGATCGGGCTGGTGCGGTCGTCCATCGAGATGACGGCGCCGAGGTCGATCAGCTCGAGCCGTTCCTCGGTCTGCATCACGTTGTCGGGCTTGAAATCGCAGTACGCCCAGCCGCGGGCGTGCAGATAGCCCAGCGCGGGCAGCATTTCCAGCACGTAGGCGATGGCCTGGGCGGGCGGCAGGTAGCTGTCGTTCTCGGCGCGATGCTTGCGCAGGATCTGCTTGAGCGAGGTGCCGCCGACGTAGGCCATGACGATGTAGCCGACCGGCTCGCCGTCGGTGTCGGCGTGTTCGGTGAAGTTGTGGATCTTGACGATGTTGGGGTGGTCGACCTCGGCCAGGAACCGGCGCTCGGCCAGTGCCGCCGCCAAGGCGTCGCTGTCGCCGGTGTCGATGAGGCCCTTGAGGACAACCCAGCGCTTGTTGACCCGGTGGTCGACGGCCAGGTAGATCCAGCCGAGACCGCCGTGCGCGAGCGCGCCCGCCACCTCGTACTGCCCGCCCACCAGATCGCCTGTGCGCAGCCGGGGTACGAACGAGTAGCGGGTGCCGCAGTGCGGGCAGAACCCGGAGGTGCGGCCGGGCGCGCCGTCGTGGGTGCGGCCGACCGGCTTGTCGCACTTGCCGCAGTAGCGATCGGATTCGGGGACCCGCGGGTCGGTGAGCACCGCTGTAGCTGGGTCGACGCGCGGCACCGGCGGCACCTCGACCAGGCCCGCGCCGAGCCTGCCGCGCGCGGCCGAGCGGGCCGACCCGGAGCGGTGGGTGCGCACCGAGCGGCTCGATGTGCGTCCGCTCGCGCTGACGGTCGACGCGGACGGGCTGTACACGGCGGTGGCGGTCGGGGCGGTGCCGCAGGTTTCGCAGTAGCCGTCGGCGATCGTTCCGCCGCAACCGGGTTCGGCGCAGACGCCGGGTGGCGGTGGCGGGGTGCCGTTGCGCGGCTGTGCGGTGGTGCGCGAGGACCGGCCGCCGTTGGCCGTGGGCGCCGGGCTCGGCGGCGGCGCGGTCGCCACGGGGGCGGTGCCGCAGACGGCGCAGTAGCCGTCTTCGACGGCGCCGCCGCACCCCGGTTCACTACATGTCATGCTGTCCGCCCCGCTTTCTCCCCGATGATCGAACGATAGTCCGCGACCGCCCGGGTGACCGCGGCCAGATCGCATGGTGTCCGGCTGAGCAGTCCCGCGGCGATGCGGTCGGCGGCGAGTACGTCGCGGTGCTCGCTGACGCCCAGGCGGGCCGCCTTGGCGCGGTAGGCGGTGAGCCTGCCGCGGAGTTCGGCCCGCCGGTCCAACAGGCCGCGCGCCAATTCCTCTCGCCGCGTTGCGGTTTCGCCTGACTGAGTGGCGCGTGCGCGTAGGGCCAGGAGGTACTCGACCGTCGGGCGGGTTGGGTGCGGGCCGAGCGTGTCGAGCTCGGCACGCAGTCGCGCCGCCGGTTCGCCGCCGCCGGGTAGTTCGGCCGTGGTGACCTTGTGTTCGGCCTGCGCGACGGTGTCGTCGGCGCGGCGCTGCAGCTCGTCGAGTCCGGTCAGTTGCCTGCGCAGGGTCTCGACCGCGCCGGGCAGATCGGCCGCGACCGCGAGATGTTCGGCATGCCGGGCCGATTCGGTCTCGACCAGTGCGGCGAGTGCGGCGAGTGCGGCCGTGACCTCGCCCGGCGCGAAACCGAGCGGGTCCGTTCCCGCACGGCTCAACAGCGTCGCCAGCGGTTCGGCGGCCGCGTCCAGCGCGCCGTGCGCCTGTTCGACGCGCTGCTGCAGCGGAGCGAGCGCGCCGATGATCTGCCGATCCACCGCCTCGACCTGTTCGGCGAACGGCGCGACGAAGGCGAACGCGGCGCGCATGCGCTCCAGCGAGTCCGCGATGCCGACGGTCACGATCGTTTCGGCGGGTCCGGTGAGTCCACGCTGCGCCAACGGAATCGGGATGCGGGCGATCTCGTGCGGGCGACCGCGCAGCAGGTTGGTGAGGCGCGCGCGGGCGCGATCGTCGACCCGGCCGCGCCCGCCGCGGATCTGCTCGGCCTCGGACACGATGGCGCGCACCCGGCCCAGGTCCTCCCAGAGTTCGCCGAGCGCCTTCTCCACCGGCGCCCAGCGGCGCGCGGTCTCCCCCGTCGGCGGATACCGGCGGACCAGGGCCAGGCCGGGGTGGCGGTCCAGTTCCAGCAGCGTCGTCGTCACGGTCGCCAATTCCGCTGTGCGCGCCGCCAGTTCACGATCGATCTCGACGATGCCGAGCATTAGCCAGCTCATCCCGCGTACCGGGGCACCGGCGGGCCCGGCGACGGGCCGAGTACCGCCAGGTGCTGCTGGTAGATCCGCTGCCAGGTGCCGTCGGTGCGGGCGCGGTCGAGCACGCCGTTGACGAACCGGACCAGGTCGTCGCTGCCCTTCGGCACGCCGACCGCGTAGGCGCCGGTGCCGATCGGGTCGCCGACCAACTCCAGATTGCGGTCCTGGGCGACCAGTCCCGCGAGGATCGGCTCGTCGCCGCTGATCGCGTCGACCGTGCCCTGTTGCAGGGCGACCAGGCAGTCGGTCCAGTTGGTCACGCCCAGCACGCTGGGCGGTGCCGGCAGCGAGAACAGCGGCGCGGCCGCCGTGGTGCCCTTGGTTACACACACCCGCTTGCCCGCCAGGCCCGCGGCGTTCGTGATCCCCGCGCCCTTCGGGGCCGCGATGCGTTGCGCCGCACGGTAATAGACGCTGGAGAAGTCGACGTCGCGGCGGCGTTCGCAGGTTGCCGAGAAGGTGCGCACGATCATGTCGACCTTCTTCTCCCGCAGCAGCGGGATCCGGTCGGCGGCGGCGACGGAACGCAGTTCGATCTTGTCGGGATCACCGAAGAGGTCGCGCGCGATCTCCCGCGCCAGGTCGATGTCGAAGCCTTCCAGGCGTCCGGTGGACGGATTGCGGAACCCGAACATGTAGGTGTTCTGATCGACGCCGACCCGCAACCTGCCGTTCGCGACGATCGCGGCCATCGACGACCCGGCAGGCATCGCACCGGGCCGCGGCTGACTCGTCGGCGCCAACGTCGCCTCGGTATCGCAACCGCCGGTGCCTTCCGCGATCGGCGCCGAGGTGATGGCCTCCGCACCGGGCAGCGGCGGCGCGACGGCGGTGGCCGGAATCGTCGACGGCTCCGGTGCGCCACCGCAACCGGCGACCAGCACAACCGCCGCGGCCAGCGCCGCCACAAGCAGAGGACGCCGGGTGCTCATAAAAACTCCTTGATCCGTGGCCAGAGGCCGGTGATCACGGCACCCGCGGCGGCCAGCAGGAGGATCAGGGTGCCGAAGGGGCTGAGGGTGAAGGTGGTTCCGGCGGCGTCGACGCCGTCGCGCAGGTCGGTGCGGGCCTGAGCGAGGGCGTCGCGGAGTTCGTGGTCGAGGCGGGCGAAGCTGGTGGCCGAGCTGTCGGGGGCGGTGCCGATCGCCTGGGTGACGGCACCGGCGTAGTCGGCCTTCTCGTAGGCGGTGCGCTGGGCGTTGTGGCCCGCGGTCCAATTCGTCAGTGCGCGGGCCGCTTCGGAGTCGGCGGCGCCTGCCGCGGTGAGCCGCTGTTCCAGGTCGGTGGTGTGGGTGTGGAAGGACGCTTCGGGCGCGGTGATGTCGCCGCGGGTGATCAGGGCGAGCGTTTCGTCGGTGCGGGCCTGCTGGGCCAGGATGCGCGCGCCCGCCAGGTTCTCCACGCGCGCACCGGCACCCGAGTCGCCGGTGTCGAGCAGGTGCGCGGCGGTCAGCGTGGCGCCCACCGACCACAGCACGGCCAGCAGCGCGGCGGCCGCGGCCAGGGCTACACCGGCATTCACCAGCCGGTTGGTGCGGCGCAGCAGCACCACCGAGCCGACGGCGCAGGCGGCCAGGACGAGCAGCAGGAGCGCGATCGTGGTCCACGGGAGCGCGCCGATGCGGTGCTGGTCCTCGCGCACCGCGGCGAAGCGGGCCTTGTTGAGCTGTTCGGCGTTGGGCAGCAACGAGGTCTGCATCAGGTCGGAGGCCTGCCGCAGATAGGCGGAGCCGACCGGGAAGCCCTGCCGGTTGTTGGCGCGCGCGGTCTCCACCAGACCGGTGTAGGTCGGCAGGTCGGCGGCGATCCGGGCGACGATCGCCCTGGACTGCGCGTCGGTCGCGCCCGCGGTCGCTTCCGCCAGCGCCGCGGCGGCTTCGGCGAGCGACTGCTCGTAGGTGTCGCGCACCTGCGGTGATTCGATGCCGCCGGACAGGAACGCCGTCGCCGCACCGGCATCGGCCGCCGACAGCGAGACGTAGAGGCTTTGCGCGGCGAACGCCAGCGGCTCGGTCCGGTCCAGCACCTGGTCGGTGCGCCCGGCCTTCGCGTCGAGCTGTTGTCCCGCGGTCAGTCCGGCGACCACGCAGGCCACCGTGAGCACCACGAGCACCACACCGAGCACACCCGGTGTCGTCGCGGCGAAACGCCGCAGCCACATCCCCGCGTCACGGATGGTCGCCGGTAGGCGAGATCCCACACCGTCCTCCTTCATCTCCCCGGGCGGTGTCTTCGATCGCGATAGTACGGGAGGCGCTGACAATGCGCCCAGGCGACGGAAATCGGCTCCGCACAAGCGGATCGGGCCCATCAATGCGAAAGGGTCCGCCACACCGATGGTGTGACGGACCCCCTGCCCGGACTCGTGGGGCGGATGTTTTCCCCCCGCCCGCCATGAGGACCCGCGGGTACCGCCGGGCGGCCCATGGGATAACGCGCTCGCGCGCGC
>NZ_JBHXMY010000331.1:0-6771 GCF_042720195.1 Nocardia sp. NPDC058497
GATGTGAGAGGCGTCATACAGATGGCGCACGTTTGGAATCGGGGTCGGCCGATGCTGGCATGGAGCGGCGGGCCGAGATCTGTCGCGGCGTCGCGGACCTGGTGGCCGCCGCGCGTGCAGGGGATGTCGTCGGGGCATGGCCGCGCTCGCAGGCTCTTTTCGGCTGCTCCGGATGTCGAGCTTGCCGCGGTGGCGCACCGCGGTCCTGGAGAGTTCGAACTAGCCAACCCAGCTTTCCGTGACCGACTGGAAGTTCTGGGTAGTGTCTCCCAATCGGCTTTCCGGATAAGGCCCGGTAGGTCGCGGCGACGGGCATCATGTTCGCCGTGGCGGTCGATGATCGGTATCGGGTTCTGACGGATACGCAGTGGGAGCTTCTCGAGCTGCTGCTAACGAAGTCCGACGGGCAAGTGGGTCGCAACTTCGCCAACAACCGGCTGGTCGTGGAGGGGATGTTGTTCCGGTTGCGGACCGGGGGTGCCGTGACGGGATCTGCCGAAGGCCTTCGATCCATGGCAGAAAGCCTCATCGCCGGTATGCCGGGGACGGGACTTGGGATCGGGTGCTGATCGCGTTGACGGCGCTGGAGGATGTGACGGGGAATCCGGATTGGGTTGTATCGGTGGATTCTTCGACCATGCGGGTGCATCAACACGGCGCGAACGCTTCCCGTGACGGCGACGAGGGTGTCGGCCCGGACGGTCAGCTATGAGCCGGGCTATCACGCGATCGGCCGGTCGCGAGGCGGGTTGACCACGAAAGCGCATCTGGCCACCGACGGCAACGGCCGTGGGCTGGCGGTACTGCTGAGCGCGGGCCAAGCTGGCGACTCGCCGATGATGCCCGCAGTGCTCGATTCGATCGCGATTCCGCGACTGACTGGTGGCCCACCACGGTCCAACCCTGGTGCTCGCCGACAAGGCGTACCCCTCGGCGAGCAATCGAGCCTTGCCGCGGCAAAGGTATCGGCGCAGGCATCCCGAACGAGCCGATCGGAAGGTCAACCGGAAACGGCGGAGCCGTGCTAGTGGGCGGCCACCGAGCTTCGATTCGGTGGCCTACAAGGGTCGCAACATCGTGGAACGCGCCTTCAACAAGGTCAATCATTGGCGTGGTGTCGCCACTCGCTACGACAAACTCGCCGCGACCTATCATGCCGGGCTCGTCATGGCCCTGGCCGTTGAATGGCTGAAGCTGTTGGGAGACATGACCTAGGTGTACTGACCACGGACGTTGGTGACGGCGTGGCGAGCTGACATGACGAAGACCTCCGAGTGAAGTGCGAGCTGTCTAGGAACGCATCCACTCCGGAGGTCTTCGTGTCCCACCGTAACGCCCCCCTGACCGAACTGGGCCGGTTACGGCTGGCCCGGTGCGTCGTCGACGACGGCTGGCCACTACGCCGCGCTGCCGAACGATTCCAAGTCTCGACTACCACCGCGAAACGCTGGGCCGACCGCTACCGGGCAGCCGGCCATGCCGGCATGAGCGACCGGTCCAGCCGCCCGCGCCACAGCCCGAACCGCACGCCCACCCGCACCGAACGCCGCATCATCAAGATCCGGCTGCAACGCCGCTGGGGACCGGCCCGCATCGCCTACCTGCTCGGCTTGCATCCCTCGACCGTGCACCGCGTCCTGGCCCGCTACCGGATGGCCCGGCTGCGATGGCTCGACCGCGCCACCGCCGCACCCGTCCGCCGCTACGAACACGACGCTCCCGGCGACCTGATCCACGTCGACATCAAGAAACTCGGCAACATCCCCGACGGCGGCGGACACCGCGTCCTCGGCCGCCGTGCCGGAGCCCGCAACCGCACCCGCACACCCGGAAAAGTGTTGCGCCGCAATGGTGCCAGCCATGTCGGCTGCAGCTACCTGCACAACGCCGTCGATGACCACTCCCGCCTGGCCTACAGCGAAATCCTGCCCGACGAACGCAAGGAAACCGCTGTCGCGTTCTGGCAGCGGGCACGAAAGTATCTCGCCGCCAAGGGAATCACCATCAAACGTGTCCTCACCGACAACGGATCCTGTTACAGGTCGCAGCTCTGGCGATCCGAACTGGCAACCACCGGCGTCACCCACAAACGCACCCGGCCTTACCGACCGCAAACCAACGGCAAGGTCGAACGGTTCAACCGCACCCTGCTTGAGGAATGGGCTTACGCACGTCCCTACCGGTCCGAAACCGAACGCCGTTCCACATTCACCGACTGGCTACACACCTACAATCACCACCGCGGTCACACAGCACTCGGCGGACACCCACCGGCCAGCCGCGTTCCCAACCTCTCAGGTCAGTACACCTAGGCGTCTCAGCCGGTCGTGTTGGTGAGCTGTCCGCACCCGAGCGTGCAGCGGTCCCTGCACCTGCCAGCCGCGCCGCGCGCATGGCGGCGATGGTCGCGCGCGAGGGTGCGCGTGTCCGGGGTCACCGCTCGGACGAGTACATCCGGCTTCCGAGTCGCCAGCCTCACCTCAATCGGAAGAATCCCCGCCCACCAGCCGATGTTCAACCCGCCACCCCGAGCGCTGGGGTTACTGCATCGGCCTGCCCCGACACGTAACTAGAACAAGTTCTAGATCATGCGCTAGCATCGCCGTCAGGATGGAAGCCATGACGCGCCGATGGCGGGTCATGGGGAGGGGATGCGACCACATGAAGTTCGACCGTCAGGTCTGGATCGTCGGTGCCGCCAACTGGTTTCCCGCCACACGGGATTACGCCAGTGCGGCGATCCAGCGTGGAGAACTCAGTGTCGAGCACGCCGAACTCAAAGGCGTGGACAGCGTGGCCGTTGCCACCGACATCTCCGCCCCCGAGATGGCGGTGCGCGCGACGAGCGCGGCCCTGGCCGACAGTGGCCTCGTGGGCGCCGACATCGATTTTCTGTTCCACTCGTGGCTGTATCACCAGGGTCATGATCTGTGGTCGGTGCCGCACTTCATCGCCAATGCTGTTGGCGCGGTGAACTGTTGGCCCATGTCGATGCATCAGGGTTGTGACGGTGGTGTTCTCTCCCTCTACAACGCCACGCTGTTGCTAAGCAAGGGCACTGACCCGCACACGGCCCTGGTAACCGCGTCTGACCGCTTCGTCGCGCCGGGCGTCGACCGCTGGAACAACAGCCCGACCTTCGCCCTCGGCGATGCCGGCTCTGCGGTTGTTCTCAGCAACCAGGCCTCCCATCCCGGATACCGACTCGAGATCGCGGCCATCAGCGCGCGCACGGCACCGGTGTTCGAGGTACTGAACCGGGGTGACACTCCGTTCTCGGATTTTCCGCTGGGCAATGGCATTCCCTCGCAGGAGAGCGCCGTCGGTGAAAACGTCATCGAATCGACCGGCGGCATGGACTTCATGGTGAAGACCGGTCAATCCAAGATCCGAGAGGTCTTCGACGAAGCTCTCGCCGAGGCCGGGATCACCGATGTCGAACAACAGCTCGACCTGGTTATGCTGCCGCGCATCGGCGCCAGCGTCTTGGAGAACTCCTTCATGCCCATCCTCGAGGAGTACCCCTTACTACAGGTGCGCTCCGGACACGCCGACTCCGGACATCTCGGCTGCGGCGACCTCGGCGCCGATCTCGCCGAAATCATGAGTACCCGCGCCCTCGCGGAGGGACGTCACGCAGCCCTGTTCGGTCTGGGCGGATGGTTCACCTGGACCTGCACCATCGTCAAAGGCGTTACCGCGTAACGCATTTTCACGCGGCAGCGGCAGGACATCGTAGTCCGGTCGGCCGATTCGAACTCACGGTAGATGCGCGCGATGGCTGCTGCCTGCCGGAAAGAAATAGATAGGTGAGACAAGCATGGCGAGCGAATACGCGATCGAGCCGATTGCCGTGGTCGGAATGGCGTGCCGCCTGCCCGGCGGCATCGAGTCCCCGGCGCAATTCTGGGATGCGCTGATGACAGGGACCGACCTCAATGGCGAAGTTCCAGCCGGGCGCTGGGATTTCGCGATGTCCCCCGATACCGCGGCCGTGTTGGGTCAGGTCACCAAAAGCGGCTACTTCCTCGACGACATCGACTCCTTCGACTCGGACTTCTTCACCATTCCACCCTGGTAAGCCGCGACCATGGATCCGCAGCAGCGACTGATCCTGGAGCTGTCGTGGGAGGCTCTCGACAGTGGCGGACTGGCCACACGTGGACTCGCCGGATCCGACACCGGCGTCTACGTCGGTGTCGGCGCGACCGATTTCGGAACGCGGAAACTCAACGACCTCAACAACATTGTCGCCTGGACCGGTATCGGTTCCTCGCCGTGCGGGGTGGCCAACCGGGTGTCCTACTGCCTGGATCTGCGTGGACCCAGCGTCGCCATCGATACCGCGTGCTCGGCGTCGTTGGTGGCCATGCACTCGGCCTGCCAGGCGCTGCGTAACGGCGAGATCTCCATGGCGCTGGCCGGCGGGGCGAACATCATCGCGGCACCGGGATTCAGCATCACCCTCGACGCCGCCGGTGCCACCGCTTCCGACGGGCGTTGCAAATCCTTCGACGACTCCGCCGACGGCTATGGTCGCGCCGAAGGCGGCGGCATCGTCGTGCTCAAACGCCTGAGTGATGCTCGCGCGGCCGGAGACAAGGTCCTGGGCCTGATCATCGGTAGCGGCATCGGCCAGGAGGGCCGCACGAACGGCATCATGGCGCCCAGCGCGGAGGCACAGGAGACGCTGCTGCGAAACACGTACGCCGCCACCGGAATCGACCCGCACAGCATCGGCTACATCGAAGCGCACGGCACTGGCACTCCCGTCGGTGACCCGATCGAAGTGACCGCGGTGTCGAAGGTGTTCGCGCACAACCGCACTGCTGCGGATCCCTGCCTGATCGGTTCGGTCAAGGCCAATGTGGGACATCTGGAAGCGGGCGCGGGCGTCATCAGCTTGATCAAGTCATTGCTGGTGTTCGAACATGGCACGATTCCCCGTCAGCTCAACTTCACCACGCCCACCCGCAGTATCGACTGGGCCGACTCCGGTGTGCAGGTCGTGGCCGAGCACACCGCGATGCCGAGTATCGACGGCCCTCAGCGCATCGGCATCTCCGGATACGGCTATGGCGGCACCATCGGCCATGTGATCGTCGAGAACGCGCCCGCGGATTCCGCGCCGTCCGCGCTCGCCCCGACCGCCGGTACGCACGTGAGCCATCTGCTGCCGGTGACGGGCAACAGCGTCGAGGATCTGCGCGACTGGTCACGCAGTCTCGCGAAATATTTCGACCAACATCCCGAGTTCAGCCTCGACGACATCGCCTACACCCTCGGGGTACGCCGCGGCCACCATCGATTCCGGTCGCTGCTGACGGTACGAGATCGCGCCGCGATGCTCGAGGGTCTGCAGGAGCTTGCCGACAGCGATGGCGGCGATATCACCGTCACCCGTGCCGAACCGGGCCGCGCGGGTGGGGTGTGGGTGTATTCCGGGCACGGTGCTCATTGGGACAGCGTCGGTACAGAGTTGCTGGGCGTGCCGCAGTTCGCGACGGTCATCGACCGCATCGATGCCATCTTCGCCACCGAGCTCGGCACCGGGTGTCGCGCCCTGCTCGAATCCGAACAGCCCGCGAGTACCGCTGTGGCACAGGCATTGACCTTCGCTGTCCAGTGTGGACTGACCGAGATCTGGAAGTCCTACGGCGTGCACCCTGCCGCGGTGATCGGGCACTCCCTGGGCGAGATCGCCGCCGCGGTCACTGCGGGCGTACTTGAGCTCGAGGACGGTGCACGCCTGGCGTGCCGGCGTGCGCGGGTGGTCGACCAGGCCGCTGGGCACGGCGCGATGCTGGTCATGGCCCGCTCCGCCGCCGAGGTCGAACCGCTACTGCCAGCGAATTGCGGTGTGACAGTGGCGATCCTGTCCTCTCCGACGAGTACGGTCGTCTCCGGCGCGATCGCCGATATCGACGCCGTCGCCGCTCTGCTCGACGAACACGGTGTGCGCTGGCGGCGCGTGGCTACCGACGTGGCCTTCCACAGCGCCCAGATGGACCCGCTGGTGGACCAGCTCAAGAACGCCGTGCGTGAGCTGCCCGCGCGGGCGCCCGAGATCCCAATGTATTCGGCGGTCCTGACCGATCCGCGCACCGTCACCGTGCGTGACGCGGACTATTGGGCCGCCAATCTGCGCGATATGGTCCGCCTGGAACCGGCGGTGCGCGCGGCCCTCGAGGACGGACACGACACATTCCTCGAAATCGCCGCGCATCCCATCGTGTCCGAATCGATCGCCGAAACCGCCGAGGCGCTCGATCGGGCCTGCGTTGTCGCGCACTCGATTCGACGTAACAAGCCCGAACTCGACGTCCTGCGCGAGAATCTGGCCTACCTGTATTGCGAGGGCGTGGATCTGGCGTGGCCGGCTCTGGCCCACGGTCGGATGATCGACCTGCCCGCGCGCACCTGGCATCGGCGTCACTACCCCGACACCACCGGCCCGACCACGAGCGCCGCTGTACCCACCGCGGCACGGCACACCCTGCTCGGCCCCCGCAACACGCTGCTGGTCGGCACCGATGAGGTGCGGTTCTGGCGTTCGCTGGTCAGCTACGACACGCGCCCTTATCAAGGTGTACACGCGGTCGACGGGGTGGAGGTGGTACCTGCCTCGATCATCGTCAACACATTCGCTACCGCGCTGACCGAAGACGCTGCGGACGGCCCGATCTCGCTGCGTTCGGTGGAATTCAGCGCACCTCTGGTGCTGGAGTCGTTCAAGACGATCGACGTGGTGGCCAACGCACACACCTACTC
>NZ_JBHXMY010000332.1:0-6764 GCF_042720195.1 Nocardia sp. NPDC058497
CGGCGCGCGGCGCGGTACCGCGCCCCCGAGCACACCCCGCACGACTAGCTCCGCGCCCGCGCCGCCCAACACCGGGCCGGTACACGGTCGCCAGCCCCCCCCGTTTCCGGTCCGTGTTCGGGTGGTCAGTGGCCGGTGCCGCGCAGGCCCCGGTACTGCAGCGCGGCGAAGGCGCCGACGGTGATCGCCTGCATCACCGCCCAGATCGCGCCGGCCACGGTCAACCCGAGGACACCGGTGACCAGGGCGAGCAGACTCGCGACGACCCAGGTCGCGTTGCCGATCGCGACCGCCGCCGCACCGGACCGGTGCACGGGCGACTTCCGTCCGACCACGGCGACCGCGAGGCCGTAGGCGGTGAGAAAGGCGCCGATGGCGAGACCGGCCCGGGAATCGAGGCCGAGCAGCCGTTCCAGCGGCTGCGTCAGCGCGAGGTAGGCGAGGCCGTTCACGGTGGTGACGACGGCGTCGAGGCGCAGCGACAGCCGCAGCAGCGGCTCCCCCGGAGCGAGCAGGGTGGACAGGCGGGACGGGGCGGCGGTGGTCATGGCGGATCTCCTGGTTCGGAAGGGGTGGGTCAGGCGGAGGTGGGGACCTGGTCGAGGAAGCCGTAGACGCTGTCGATGCGGCCGTCGGCGAGGACGGCGACGTCGAAGCCGATCACCACGGGCTCGCCGTCGGCGGGGCCGAGGCCCCAGGTGAAGCGCACCTGGTCGTGGTGGGCGTCGACCGGGCCCGCCAGGCGAAAGGTCCAGTCGGGGAACTGGGTCTGCACGCCGGCGATGGCGGCCTCGAGTTCGGCGTGGCCGGTGACCGCGACGAGCGGGTCGACATAGCGGGCCTCGGGGGTGAACAGGCGGGTGACCGCGGAGCGGCGGGCGCCGGGTTCGCGGGTGTTCCATGCCTCCAGGTACTGCGCGACGACGGTGTTCATCTCGACCTCCGAAATATGCTGTGAGCTGGTGTTTCGCTGGTTGTTCCTGCGATGACACCTACGTTATGGCGCACCGGGGGTCCGTCGAATCAGTCGCCTATAGGTACTTCTCGCCGCGTACTTACCGCCGGTACCGGTACGGCGATACCGTGGTGCGCATGCTGCACGGACGCGAAGCCGAACAGGCCACCATCGACGAGCTGCTGACCGGGGCGCGGGCCGGGCGCAGCGGGGCACTGGTGCTGCGCGGCGAGGCCGGGATCGGCAAGTCCGCGCTGCTGGATTACGCTGCGGCGCAAGGGATTCCGACGGTGCGCAGCGCGGGCATCGAGTCGGAGGCCGAATTGCCTTTCGCCGCACTGCATCTGCTGGTGCGGCCCGGGATGGAGCTGGTGCGGCAGTTGCCGCCGCGGCAGCGCGACGCCATGGAGGCCGCGTTCGGTCTCGGCGACAGCACCCCCGCCGACCGGATGCTGATCGGCCTCGCCCTGCTGACACTGCTGGCCGAGGAGGCCGCCGAGGGCCCGCTGCTGTGCCTGAT
Organism: Nocardia sp. NPDC058497; assembly: GCF_042720195.1. Lineage (NCBI taxonomy): Bacteria > Bacillati > Actinomycetota > Actinomycetes > Mycobacteriales > Nocardiaceae > Nocardia > Nocardia sp. NPDC058497. The sequence continues at coordinate 1,476 of NZ_JBHXMY010000332.1, forward strand.
CGACGACGCGCACTGGCTGGACCGGGCGACGGCGGAGACGCTGTTGTTCGCCGCGCGCAGGCTCGACGCCGAGGGCGTGGTCATGCTGTTCGCCACCCGCTCCGGCCCCGAGGACTTTCCCGCGCCCGGCCTGTCCGAACTGGCGCTGTCCGGGCTGCGTGCCGATGCGGCGGCCGCGCTGCTCGACGCCGGACCGACCCGGCTGACGCCGGCGACGCGGTATCGGTTGCTCGCGGAGTCGGGCGGCAATCCGCTTGCCCTGCTGGAATTTCCGTCGGTGGCCGGCGCGACGGACGACCTGAATCCGCTGCCACTGACGCAGCGACTACAGCTGGCTTTCCACGGCCGGATCGCCAGGCTCCCGGCCGCCACCCGGACGATCCTGCTCGTTGCCGCGGCATCGGGCGCCGGAGACCTCGCGCCGGTCCTGCGCGCCGCCGCGGTACTGGGTGCGGCGCTGCCCGATCTGCAACCGGCCGCGGACGCCGGCCTGATCAACACCGACGGACAGACCCTGACTTGGCGTCACCCGCTGTCCCGCGCCGCGGCGTACCAGGGTTCCGCGCTCACCGACCGGCTCGCCGCCCACCGAGCCCTCGCGGACGCGCTCGGCGGCGGCAGCGACACGGCCGATCTGCGCGCTTGGCATCTCGCCTGTGCCGCAACGGGTCCCGACGAGCGAGCCGCGACCGCGCTCGAGCACACCGCCGATCGGGCCAGGCGCCGCAACGGATTCCACGGCGCGGTCGCCGCCTACGACCGCGCCGCGGCACTGAGCGTCGACACCGAAGCCCGGCTGCGCAGGCTCGTCCTCGCCGCCGAGACCGCCACCGAGGCCGGGCTCACCGACCAGGCCGCCCACCTCGCCGACCGCGCCGCGGCGCTGAACGTCGACACGGAAGCCCGGCTGCGCAAGCGAGCCTTCGCCACCGAGGCTGGACTCACCGACCAGGCCGCCCACCTCGCCGACCACGCCGCCGCGCTGAACGTCGACACCGAAGCCCGACGACGCAGGCGAGCCACCGAGGCCGAACTCGCCGACCACGCCACGCACTCGGGCGACCGGGCGCCGAACGTCGACACCGACGCCCGAACGCGCAGGCGCGCCCTCGCCACCGAGACCGCGCTGACCGGCCGGGCTGCCACGCAGTCCGCCGACGGCGAGTACGACCTGCGCCTCGCGCTGGTACGCGCGCAGGCTGAATTCGCCGCGGGCAAACCGGGTTCCGCACATCGGCGGCTGATGGCTGCAGCGATCGGGTCGGCAGCGAGCGATCCGCGAGGGGCGGCGCGCATCCTCATTCGAGCGGTGCACACGGCCTGGTATCTCGGACCCGCCGAACTTGACGGGGTCGCCGATCTGGCGGCCACGCTGCGGCTGGACGAAGACGATCCCACCACCCCGATCGTGCGGTATCTGACCGGGTCGGTGTCCGGGCATCGCACCGTCGACCTGCGGGACGCGGCGGGTGCCGCCCGCGCCAACGGCGCCGACAGTCCCGCCGACCTCGTCCAGTTGTGCGGCAGCGGGCTGGTCGTAGGACAGGACGACCAGGTCGGCGAGCTGGCCGACGAGCTCATCGGCGAGAGCCGCGAGCAGGGCCGCATCGCCTTGCTCGCGCCGCTGCTGTTCTTCCGGTCCGAGGCCGCGCTGTTCGGTGGACGACCCGGGGAGAGCCGGGCCGCCGCCGAGGAAGGGGTGCGGATCGCCGAGGACATCGGCCAGCCGCAGTGGATCAGTCAGCTCACCGCGTTCCTGGCCTATCTGGCCGCACTGCGCGGCGACGAGCAGTCCTGTCGCGCATACGCCGAGCGCGCGGCGGCCGAGGAGTTCGGTGGAGCGCAGTCGGTCGGGGCGCCGTGGGCGCACGCGGCACTGGCGCTGCTCGCCCTCGGCCGGGGCAGGCTCGAGCAGGCCAGGGCCGAGCTCGAGCACATGACGGTCGAACCGGCCCGGCATCATGTCAGCGGGCTGCGCTGTCTCGCCGATCAGATCGAGGTCGCGACGCGCCTCGGCGCCACCGACCAGGCGACCGAGGCGCTGGCCAGGCTCACGGCATGGTCGGCACGGGCGGGACAGGAGTGGATCGCGGCACTGGCTGCCAGGGGCAGGGCGCTGCTGGCCGACGGACCGGACGCCGAACAGCATTTCCAGGCCGCGCTGGCCGGGAACCGTCCGTTCGACGAGGCCCGCACCCGCCTGCTCTACGGCGAATGGCTACGCAGGGACAAGCGCAAGGTCGACGCGCGCGGGCAGCTGGAACAGGCACTCGAGCTGTTCGACCGGCTCGACGCGACGCCCTGGTCCGACCGGACCCGCACCGAACTGGCCGCGCTCGGGGTGGGTGCCGGCGCCAAGGCGAGCGCGGGCCCGCTCAGCGTGCTCACCCCACAGGAGTCACAGATCGTGCGGCTGGCCGCGCAAGGACTGTCGAACCGGGAGATCGCCGCGCGCTTGGTCCTGAGCCATCGCACGGTCGGGCATCACCTGTACAAGGCGTATCCGAAATTGGGTGTGCTCTCGCGCGGGGAGCTGAGCGAGCTCGACCTAGCGCAGTGAGTGCGCGCGGACGGCGCCGACCGACCAGCGCAGGGCGGCGACGGCGGCCGCGGCCAGCACGGCGGACTGCGCCGAACCGAGGATCAACAGCAGCAGAGCGCCCACGACGAGCCCGGCGACCAGCGCCTCGAGCTTGTAGACCGGCCAGGCACTGCCCGCGATGTCGACCGTCGCGGATGCTGCCGATGGGGTGACCACTGCCATGTACACAGGATAGACGCACGTCGAAGTTCGGGCTACCGAACTTTCGCGGACGGGCTTGTCGGGAACATCACACGACGAGCCATCGTTGTGCAGGTCATGCCACTGACAGGAGAGTACGCACCGAGCACTTCGGACTGGGCCCGCAAGCAGGCCGAGACCTACGAGAACTCCGGCGGAGCCACCGGCACGTCGCTGCAGGGCAAGCCCGTCGTCCTGCTCACCACCAAGGGCGCCAAGACCGGCAAGCTGCGCAAGACGCCGCTGATGCGCGTCGAGCACGACGGTGAGTACGCCGTCGTCGCCTCGCTGGGCGGGGCGCCGAAGCACCCGGTCTGGTACTTCAACATCACGGCCGAACCGCACGTCGAGCTGCGCGACGGCACGGCCACCTTGGACTACACCGCCCGCGAGGTCTTCGGCGAGGAGAAGGCGAAGTGGTGGGAGCGTGCGGTCGAGGTGTGGCCGGACTACGCCGAGTACCAGAAGAAGACCGATCGCCAGATTCCGGTCTTCGTCCTCACCCCGCGCTAGCGTCCGCGCCCACCGAACCCGTCGCCCGGCGGGTTCGGTGCAGGACACGGAGGCGCGCCCTCAGTGCACCGTCCCCGGCTCGGTAGCATTTACCGGGTGTCCCCCATCGCTGACGTCGCCGAAGTGTCCGTAACCCGTCCGCCGCTGACCGCGGATGAGATCGACGCCGCCGCCAAGCGAATTTCCGACATCATCGAGCCGACTCCGCTGCAGTACTCCGCGCGGCTGTCGGCGAGCACCGGTGCGCAGGTGTACCTCAAGCGCGAAGACCTCACCGCGGTGCGCTCGTACAAGCTGCGCGGCGCCTACAACCTGATGGTCCAGCTCACCGCCGCCGAACGCGCGGCGGGTGTCGTCGCGGCCAGCGCGGGCAACCACGCGCAGGGCGTTGCCTTCGCCTGCCAGGCGATGGGCGTGCGCGGGCGGATCTACGTGCCGACCACCACCCCGAAGCAGAAGCGCGACCGCATCCGCGTGCACGGCGGCGAGTTCGTCGAGCTCATCGCCGTCGGCGAGACCTACGACGCGGCCGCCGCGGCCGCCGCCGCCGATGTCGCCCGCACCGGCGCGACCATGGTGCCGCCGTTCGACGACCCGCGCACCGCCGCGGGCCAGGGCACCATCGCCGCCGAATTCCTCGACCAGCTCGGCGCCGCGCCCGACCTGGTCATCGTCCCGGTCGGTGGTGGCGGTTGCCTCGCCGGCATCGGCACCTATCTTCGGGAACGCGCGCCGCGGACCGGTCTGCTCGGTGTCGAACCCACGGGCGCGGCCTCGATGACCGCGGCGCTGGTGGCGCACGGTCCGGTGACGCTGCCCGAGATCGACCCGTTCGTCGACGGTGCCGCCGTGCGCCGCATCGGCGACCTGCCCTACCAGGCGGTGTCCGCGTTCGGCGGAAGCGTGGTCTCGCACGCCTCGCTCCCGCTGCTCACCACCACCGATTCCCCCACCGGCACAGCGGCTTTCCGGATGATGCACGTCGACGAAGGCGCCATCTGCACCGCGATGCTCGACCTGTATCAGAACGAGGGCATCATCGCCGAGCCCGCGGGCGCGCTGGCCACGGCGGCGCTCGCGGAGGTCGACATCGAACCAGGGACCACGGTGGTCGTCCTGGTCTCCGGCGGCAACAACGACGTCTCGCGCTACGGCGAGATCATCGAACGCTCGCTGGTGCACCGCGGACTCAAGCACTACTTCCTCGTCGACTTCCCACAGGAACCCGGTGCGCTGCGCCGCTTCCTCGACGACGTCCTCGGCCCCGACGACGACATCACCATGTTCGAGTACGTCAAGCGCAACAACCGGGAGACCGGGGCGGCGCTGGTCGGCATCGAACTCGGCGCCACCGACGATCTGGAATCGCTGCTGCATCGCATCGAGGAGTCCCCGATCCAGGCCGAGCGCCTGGAACCGGGTTCGCCCGCCTATCGCTACCTCACCTAGGAGCTAGGCGGCCGCGCGGTCGATCTTCGGCCCGCGGCTGCGGGTGGCGTTCGCCCCCGCGACGGCCAGTGGCAGCAGCCAGCCGAGTGCCAGCTGGTCGTAGGGCAGCAGTGCCTGGTCGAGCCGGTTGTGCACGTAGGCGATCGACAGTCCCGAGCTCGGGTCGACCCAGCCGAAGGAACCGCCGAGCCCGACGTGGCCGAAACCGTTCCTGGCGCCGGGCATCGGCAAGGAGTGGTAGCCGAGGTGCCACATCATCGGCAGATAGAACAGGGCGTGGTCGAGCTGGTAGGTCTGCACGCGGCGGATCGCCGCGTGCGTGCTCGGCTGCAGGAACGGGCGACCGTCGACGGTATGGCCGTCGGCCAGCGCCGCGTACATCGCGGCCAGGCCCGCCGCGGTGCACACGCCGTTGCCCGCGGGCATCTCGGTGTCGAGGATCGACCGCGCCTAGCCCGCGGGAAATCTGTGGGGGCCCACGCAGAAAACGCCCCCCGCGGCGGCACCGCGCGGGGCGGGGCTTCGCCTGTCGAGGGCGGCGTGGA
>NZ_JBHXMY010000333.1:0-6758 GCF_042720195.1 Nocardia sp. NPDC058497
CCGGGGGGGTGGGCTAGTTTTTTTTCGGGGGCGAGTCTGTATTCTCGTCTACTCCCGCGCCGCCGCGCGCTATCCTACACCCCCCCCCCCCGCTGCGGTCACCTCAGGGTGCGTGGTCATGGTCTTCGAAGCGATCAGGAGATGGCGTTGATCGCGGTGGTCAGCTTGGTCTTGAACTGGTCGGGGATGGCGACGTAGCCAGCCTGGTCCAGACCGTTCTGACCGTTGGTGACAGCCGAGGTCAGGAACGCCTTGACGGCCTTCGAGGTCTCGGCGTCGGCGTACTTCGAGCAGACGATCTCGTAAGTCGGCAGGATGATCGGGTACGCGCCGGCGACGGTCGGCTTGTAGAACGAGCTGACGTCGAGGACGAGGTCGTTGCCCTCGCCCTTGATCTTGGCGCCGTCGATGGCCTTGCCCGCCGACTCGCTGCTCAGCGTGACCGGGTCCTTGGACGCCGACGTGATGATCTGCGCGATCGACAGGTTCTGCGCCTTGGCGAAGGACCACTCGTTGTAGGTGATCGAGTTCTTGGTGTTCTTCACGGCCGCCGAGGTGCCCTCGTTGCCCTTCGAACCCTCGCCGACGCCACCGTTGAAGGTCTTGCCCGCTCCCTTGCCCCATGCGCCGTCCGAGGCCGCGTCGAGGTAGAGCTGGAAGTTGTCGGTGGTACCCGACTCGTCGGAGCGGAAGATCACGGCGATCTTCTCGGAGGGCAGCTTGGCGTTGGGGTTCAGCGCCTTGATCTCGGGGGCATCCCAGGTGGCGACGGAGCCGTTGAACACCTTGGCGGCGGTCGGGCCGTCGAGGACCAGATCGGTCACACCGTCGATGTTGTAGGTGATGGCGATCGGGCCGAAGACGGTCGGCAGGTTCCACGCCGGAGCACCGCAGCGCTCCTGAGCCTTGGCCGGCTCTTCCTTCTTGGAGCTCAGCGGGGAGTCGGAGCCACCGAAATCGGTCTGGCCACCGAGGAACTCGTTCACGCCGGCGCCGGAGCCGCTGGAGGTGTAGTTCAGGGTGAAACCGTCGCAGTTGGTCTCGTAGGCAGCGATGAAACGCTCCATGGCGTTCTTCTGCGCCGAGGAGCCGCTGGCCTTCAGCGCCTGCTTGCCGCCGCAGGCGACGTTCGTGTTGGCGCCGACGGTGTCGCCACCGGTGTTGTCGTCGCTGCCACAGGCGGCCAGGGTCATGGCACCCACGGCGAAGACGCCGACCAGGGCACTGGTGCGCTTGAAGTTCACTTTTCCTCCGACAAAGCTGGGTGACTCGCTCGGTCCCTCACCGGCCCGAGCGAGTTGGGCGGTGCGGATCGCGGGTGAACGCGCGCACCAGGCGACGAGTGTTGCCGCCCAGAAGTAACGTAGGTTCGCCCGGTTGACAGTTGGCCCGACGGGGGTTAACGGAGAATGAACAGCCCGGCGCGAATAGGGCCACGAATGTGATGTTTGCCCCAGTTTTACTCACATGTACCCGGTCATCCGCGCAATATTCAGCGGCGCAGAAGAATTCACCCGCGGTGTGAGGTGTCTCGCATCGAGTCAGGGCAGCGCGTAGGCGACGTCGATATGCGCCGGGGCGAACCCCAGTTTCGAGTAGGTGTGCACGGCGGCGCGGTTGTCCGCTTCGGTGTAGAGCAACACCTCGGCCAGCCCCTCGGCGCGCAGGTGCCGCAGTCCGGCCAGGGTCAGCAGCCTGCCGAGGCCACGGCCCTGCGCGGACGGATCGATGCCGACCACGTAGACCTCGCCGGCCGGCGCGGCGTCGGGATGCACCTTCGTCCAGTGAAAGCCCAGCAAGCGGGCCGGATCGGCGGCGTCGAAGGCCAGGAACAGCCCGGCCGGATCGAACCAGGATTCGGCGCGCCTCGCCGCGATGTCGCGCTCGGTCCAGCCGCCCTGCTCGGGGTGCCAGGAGAACGCGGCGTTGTTGACCCGCAACAGTTCGGCGTCGTCGGCGGGGCCTTCATAGGTGCGCAGGACGAGATCTTCGGGCACAACCAGGTCCGGTAGCTCCGGGGTTGCCAGCGACCGGCGCATCTGCCACAACTCCCGCGCCGTGACCAGCCCGAGGCCCGCGGCGAGCGCCTTGGCGGCGGGCAGATCACCGTGCGCCCACACCCGCGCGCCAGGACCACCCTCGGCCAGCGCGGCGCGCACCAGCTCGGCGCCGACGCCGTTGCCGCGTGCGGACGGGTCGACCGAGACCTCCGCCATCGCGGGGTGTTCGTCATGTGCCGCAACGAGATTGGCGTAGCCGACGAGTTCGCCCGCGCGTTCGGCGAGCAGATGCCTGGTCGCCGGGTCTGCCTCGGCGAGCGAGAGCACCGACTGTTCGGAGACCGGCGCGACGCCGTCGGCCGCCTTCGCCCTGGCGAGCAGGTCGCGCACCAGCGGCGCGGTCGCCGGATCGACCCGGTCGGTCCAGGTCAGGGTTGCTGTCTGCGACATCGCCGTCCTCCTCGCTGTGCGCGGCGGGGAGATTGACCACGCCGCGCCGTACCGTTCTTGGCGCTACTGCGCGTTGCCGTTGAGCGGGGCCAGCGAGTCGTCGCCGTCGACGTCATCGTCGTGGAAACTCACCACGTCACCCTTGGCGGCGGGCGTCCTGGCCGGGCGGACCGCCTTGTAGCCGACATTGCGCACGGTGCCGATCAGCGACTCGTACTCGCTGCCGAGCTTGGCGCGCAGGCGCCGCACATGCACGTCGACGGTGCGGGTGCCGCCGAAGAAGTCGTAGCCCCATACCTCCTGCAGCAGCTGGGCGCGGGTGAACACCCGTCCGGCGTGCTGGGCGAGGTACTTGAGCAGCTCGAATTCCTTGTAGGTGAGATCGAGCGGGCGACCGCGCAACCGCGCGGTGTAGGTGCCCTCGTCGATCACCAGCTCACCCAGGGTGATCTTGCCCGTGTTCTCCGGGCTGGCCACGCCACCGTTGCGGCCGACCAGCAGCCGCAGCCGCGCGTCCAGCTCGGCGGGGCCGGTGCCGGGCAGCAGGATGTCGTCCAGGCCCCAGTCCGCGTTGACGGCCACCAGGCCGCCCTCGGTCAGCACCGCGACGACCGGCACCGAGGATCCGGTGCTGCCGAGCAGCCTGCACAGACCGCGCGCGGCGGCCAGATCGGTTCTGGCGTCGACCAGCGCGACATCGGCGCTGCCCGCCTCCAGCAGGGACGACACCTCGGTCGGCGCCGGCCGCACGTTGTGCGCCAGCAGCGACAACGACGGCAGCACCGCGTCGGGGTTGGGGTCGGAGGTCAGTAGGAGCAGCTCCACCGGGCTCTCCTCCTATCTCGTTGCTCCGCGGACGACAGCAGCCGCGGAGCTACGTCGCCGAAACACAGGTCAGTCGATTGCAACATTAGCCCCTGAATGCCGATGACCTCGCACCATGGGCTCTCGCTGACGTGTCTTTGCCGGGACCTCCGGGCCCGCTACCCGCGGCGCCCGCCGCTAGAGTCACAGCATGCGCAAGCTGATCATCGGGCTGCTGTGCCTGGCCGGGGTGGCGGTGGTGATCGATTTCGGCGCCGCCGCCTACACCGAGTACCACGTATCGCGGCAACTGCGAGCCGGAGCCGACTTGTCGGCCGACCCCGAAGTGACCATCAAGGGTTTCCCGTTCCTGGCCCAGACGATGTCGGGCCGCTACGACGAAATGCTGGTCCGTGCCCGCAGCATGCGCCCCGACATCCCCGGCGAGATCGCGCTGGAGGCCACTCTCTACGGCCTGCACGCCTCGGCGAGTCAGCTGGTCGACGGCACCGCCCGCGCCGTGCAGGTCGACCGCGTCGAAGCCCAGATGGCGATCGAGCCGACCGAACTGGGCCGCCTGTTCGGCATCCCCGACCTGCAGGTCCTCGGCCCGCCCGCCGACAAGTCCGACGGCACCGGCGGTTCCGGCGGCTCCGGGCTGACCACCGCGGGCGCCCATGTCCTCAAGGGCACCCTCCCGGTCGCGCCCAACGGCCGCATCCTCGGGCCCGGCGTCGTCCCGACGAGCAACACGACCAAGGTCGAAGTGCAGGTCGAAGCCGATCTGCTGCTCGACGGCGACAAGATCCGGATCCAGGCCACCCGCTTCTACACCGACCGCACCTCGACCGCCGATACGCCGACCTCGGCCACCAAGTCCGAGATCCTCGACGTCGATCGGCCGGCCGTGCTCGAGCGGTTCAGCCGTACGATCGATACCAAGGAACTGCCGTTCGGCATCGCCCCCACCGAGGTGGAGGCCAAAGGCGGCCAGATCATCGTCTACGGTGTCGGCCGCTCCCTGACCATCGACCTGGACCGATTGCAGCAACCATGATCGAACTCGTCATCCTCGCCGCCGTGGTGCTGGCCGCCGTCGCGGTCGGCCTGCTGCTGCGGCGCAACCAGGGCCGCGTCCGCCCGGCCACCCTCGACCCCGAGACCGCCCAGCGCGCCCGCCTGCTCGACGCGGCGGGCGTCACCGGCGCCACCCCCGCGGTGCTGCACTTCTCGGCCGACTGGTGCGGCCCCTGCGACGCGGTCCGCCGGGTCGTCGCCGGCGTCACCGCCGACCTGTCCGATTCCCCGAACGCGCCGCGCGACATCGAGATCGACATCGACGCCGACCCCGCGCTGGCAAGGGAACTCAACGTCCTCTCGCTGCCCACGACCTTCGTCTTCGACGCCGAGGGCAAGGAGCGTTTCCGCATCTCAGGCGTGCCGAAGGCGGGCGATCTGCGCACCGCGCTCGAACCGCTGACAGTGTGATCTAGCCCCGGAGTTCAGGGGGGCCGGGACATTTCCCGGGACGACCGGGTAAACTGCTTCTCGTGCAATCCGACCACGAGCTGATGCTCACCCGACGCCGCACAGTTGATCTGTGTCGGCTCGGTGGTTGTTGCTGCCTGTGCCGCTGAACGGTCGGCTTCTCTCCCCCGGAGATTCCTGACGCCGACCTATGTCCGCCGCGCGAGTGATCGTCTCGATCCCCCGGCGAACCGGCAGATCCGAAGTCAACAGACTTATCTCAGCGCAGGAGTTCGCACAATGACCACTTCCCTTGATTCCCCACCGCGCGTCGACGTCCGCGGGCCACGTTTCGTGGCCTGGGTGACGACCGGCGTGCTGGTTCTGGTGCTCGTCGCCGCCGCCTTCTCCACCGTCGCCGCCGCGATCCTGATCGGCCTGCAGGCCGTCGTCTTCGCGATCGGCGCGTCGGGCGGCCCTGCCAAGAACCCTTACGGCCGGATCTACGCGGCGTTCATCGCGCCGCGGCTTGGTCCGCCCACCGAGACCGAGCCCGTGCCGCCGCTGCGTTTCGCGCAGCTGCTCGGCTTCGCGTTCGCCGGTCTGTCCCTGCTGGGCTTCGCGCTCGGCTCCCCGATCGTCGGCGCGGTGTTCGCCGGCTTCGCCCTGTTCGCGGCGTTCTTGAACGCGGCGTTCGGGGTCTGCCTGGGCTGCCAGATCTATCCGCTGGTGGCCCGCCTCCGCCGGTCCACTGCCCCGGCACCGTTCTGACCCCCTGCAAGTCATCTCTGAAAGGAACAATATGGCTCGCTCCGATGTCCTGGTCTCCGTTGACTGGGCCGAAGAGAACCTCAACGCCCCCGGCGTCGTCTTCGTCGAGGTCGACGAGGACACCTCCGCCTACGAGGGTGGCCACATCGAAGGCGCCGTCCGGCTGGACTGGAAGACCGACCTGCAGGATCACGTTCGTCGCGACTTCGTGAACCAGGAGCAGTTCTCCGACCTGCTGTCCTCGCGCGGCATCGCCAACGACGACACCGTCGTGCTGTACGGCGGCAACAACAACTGGTTCGCGGCGTACGCCTACTGGTACTTCAAGCTGTACGGCCACAACGACGTCAAGCTGCTCGACGGTGGCCGCAAGAAGTGGGAGCTCGACGGTCGTCCGCTCTCGCGTGACGCGGTCGCGCGCCCGGCCACCCAGTACAAGGCCTCGGCGCCCGACAACTCCATCCGCGCGTTCCGCGACGAGGTCATCGCGGCCATCGGCGCCAAGAACCTGGTCGACGTGCGTTCGCCCGACGAGTTCTCCGGCAAGATCCTGGCTCCCGCGCACCTGCCGCAGGAGCAGAGCCAGCGGGCCGGCCACATCCCGACCGCGATCAACGTGCCGTGGAGCAAGGCGGCCAACGAGGACGGCACCTTCCGTACCGACGCCGAGCTCGCCGAGCTGTACAAGGACGCGGGCCTGGACGGCGAGAAGGAGACCATCGCCTACTGCCGCATCGGCGAGCGTTCCTCGCACACCTGGTTCGTGCTGCAGGAGCTGCTCGGCCACCAGAACGTCAAGAACTACGACGGCAGCTGGACCGAATACGGTTCGCTCGTCGCTGTGCCTATCGAGTTGGGAGCGTAATCAATATGTGTGCAGCACCTACCCAGGGTCAGGCCATCCCGGCCGGTGTCGACGTGGAGAAGGAGACGGTCATCACCGGCCGCGTCCTGAGCGCCGACGGTCAGCCGGTGGGCGGCGCGTTCGTGCGTCTGCTCGACGGCAACGGTGATTTCACCGCCGAGGTCGTCGCCTCCGGCACCGGTGACTTCCGCTTCTTCGCCGCGCCGGGTTCGTGGACCCTGCGCGCGCTGTCCTCGTCGGGCAACGGCTCGGCCTCGGTCTCCCCCGAGGGCGCCGGAATCCACTCGGTGGACGTCGCGGTCGCGAAGTAAGAACCTCACAACGGGGCGGGGGGTGTTGGGGGGGGGGCTCACACCCGCGGGTGGTGTGGGGGTAGCTCACCCCCGCGCTCTCACACACAG
>NZ_JBHXMY010000334.1:0-6751 GCF_042720195.1 Nocardia sp. NPDC058497
GGTGCACATCGAGGACGACGTGCCGATTCAGGTGGAGGACCGCTACGTCAATCCGGCCCAGGCGCCCGACTACCTGGCCCAGGATTTCACCACCGTCACGCCGAACACCTACCTCAGCGAGGTCGCGCCGCTGATCCGCGGCGAACATGTCGTGGAGGCGGTGCGGGCCAGCCGGGAGGAGTGCAAGCTGCTCGACATCGACCGCGACGAGCCGTGCCTGCTCATCCGGCGCCGCACCTGGTCCTCGGGTGGACTCGTCAGTGCGGCCCGGCTGATCCACCCGGGATCGCGTAATCGACTCGAAGGCAGCTTCGGTGCCGGGTCGCATCACAGCGAATAGGAACCCCGAACAGATCCCGAGCCCGCCGCGCGATTCCGGGCGGTGTGAGCGCGGTGTGAGCACTGGCCGGTGTTCCTCTCCGGCGCACCCGTCGATGGTGCTCGGAATTGTTACGAGATCTGAATGCAATTCACTGATAGCAAATTCTCCGCTAACCGCAAATGCGCTCCTGACCTGGGAAGACAATTTGCGGCTGAGTGACCAGCCATCTCGGGTTATCACTGTTTCGTGACGAATCACGTGGTGGCCCAGGTTCGGGCTGTAGGTTTAGTACCCCATGGTTCGCTCGGTTCCATTCAGGTAACGGAGAGGCGGAAATGGCTACAGTCGCACGGCAGTCGGGGCCGCGCAGGATGATCTCCCGACAGGGCATTTCCGCACTGAAAACGTCGATGTCGCCGTCGGCTCTGGTGACCGTAGGCCTGATCTTGCTGATTCCCGTTCTCGCCACCGCGGGGCCCATCGCGGCCTCGGCGTTGATCGCCCGCAACGCCGGAGTCGGCCGCTCGGGTGTGCTCGTGCTCGTGGTGCTCGCGGCCGTGGTGTGCGCCGCCGTCGTGGCCGCGGCCTGGGCGTTCCGGCTCGCGTGGCGCCGCGGCTCGGCCACCGGGCAGCACTCGTTCGGTTCCCTCGTTCGGTAGGAGTTCGCCATGCAGACGCACCGTCCGACTGGCTCCGCCGTCCCCGCGATCGATCCGATCCACCCGCCCGACGTCGACGAATGCCGCCGCCTGCGCATCGTCGCCCGCATCGACGACCCCGTGGTGTGGCACTCGGCCGCCGCACGGCTGCTCGACCGCGGCCGCCGCCGCTGGCACGCGCGGTCCGACATCGCCGACCATCCGGCATTGTGCCGCTGGTCGCGCATTCAGGATGCCCAGGAGGTGCCTGAACAGCCTTGCTTGCGAACACTTTTCGCGGCGGTCGCGGCGGGTCAGGAGATCGAGGTCGGCGATCCGTATGCCGATTTCGCGACGGCGGTGATGCTGCTGTCGAGCTGCCCGGCGGCGGCGCTCTGCCAGTCCGACCCCATGAATGATCCACGCGCCGTGCACTTTTCGGTGTACGGGTACCGCGAGGACGACCTGCCCCTCGCGGAGGACCTGATCACGACGACGATCCACGCCTGCGGTGCCGTCCTGGCTCGCCGCTGCACGGTGATGAGCCGCGGCGCGTCGGTCCGGCCCTCGCCACCGGTCGTCGATCACCCGCTGCCGGAGTTGCTGGTCCTGGGCGGTACCGCGGCGCGCTGACCCGCGCTTATCCCGCGGCGAGAATCTCGGTCACCGCCGCGGTGATCGCCGCACGCAGCCCGTCGTGCCGGGCGCTCAGCGCATGCTCCGGCGCGCAGCGTTCCGCACCGTACAGGTGGACCGGGCCGACCCGCAGATGCTCGGGCTCCCAGGCGTAGCGCGCGTGGATATGCCCGTGCAGGTGTCCCCAGGTGTTGCCGAGCACCTCGTAGTTGATCCGCAGAAACGCCGGATCCGTTGCGCGGCAAGCGCGTTCCACTGCCTCGCCGAGGACCACCATGTCCGCCATGAACGCGACCCGCTCCGGCCGCGGCAACTCGGTGAGCTGATCGGCATCACCGTCGTAGATCAGCACGCAATACCCCGGCAGGTGCTGGGTATCCCCGATGACGGCCCACCCGGTGGCCAGCCGGCACAGCACCGTCGGATTCGTCCCCGCCGCCGCGGCGCCGGTTCGATCGCTCCGCCAGTCGTCCGGTTCCTGTTCCTGCGCCATGCCGCCCCATTCCTGTTTACGCCGACAATGCTTGTGCGAGAAGGGTGCTCGATCGTACGCCGACGAGAGCCCGGGCGTGCCAGGAAGCCGTGCGGCGATCCAGGCGGGTACCGGCACGCGGGCTACTCGAGGCGAGCGCCGCGATCATCATCGCCCAGCTGTTCGGCGGCCTGCCGAGCCGATCGGTGTTCAACCTCGTCGACGATCGACACCGCGTCGCGTGACGTCGCGCCTGGCCCGGACGCGCATTGCGCTACCGAAAGCCGATGTCGAAGCGCACCCCGGAGCGGAGCACTCCGGAGGCGGACATGCCGAACATGTCGTGGAAGGTCTCACTGAAGTGGGACGGGGTGGCGAAACCGGCGTCGACGGCGCAGCGGGTGAGGTCGCGGCCCGCGGCGGCGTCGCGGATCGCGTGGACGACCCGGGTCCAGCGCTGATAGCCACGAAAGGTGGTGCCGCACTGCCGGGCGAACAGCCGCAGGAAGTGCGTCGTCGACAGGCCGAGATCGGCGGCCATCGCCTCGGCCCGGTAGACCTGGTTGGGGTTGCGGTTGATCGTGGATGCGGCCCGGGCGATCCGCGGATCGGTGACCGGCGTGTGGCCCGGGACCGCGGCGGCGAAGATCCGCTCCGGCTCGACGACAGTGGCGTTGCACAGTTCGACGAGCTCGCGTTCGCGTCGGTGGGCGAGCCCGTACGGTCTGGCGACGGCGGTCATCTCGTCGGCGATCGTCATCGCGGGCGCACCGGCGGGATCGACCCACAGCAGCAGGATCCAGCCGCCGGGAGCATTGACCCGATGGACCGCGCGGGCGGGGGCGAAGGAGCTGACGGTGTGGATCTCGCCGTGGGTGGCGGTGTCGAGGACGAACGGCCCGTCCAGGCCGACACTGAGCACCGCCACCGAGGGCGCGTGCAGGTCCACGCCGAGCTCGGGCCCGACATAGCCCACGTGCCCCGGCCGCATCCACACCACCGGCGACCGCGCCGGACCGCGCGTTTCCGAAAGCGCACCGACGGTCACCGTTGCCAGGGTATCGGCATCACGCGCCCGCCGTCGCCGGGCGGCGGTCCGGATCGTCACCGGCTCAGTCGAAGACCACCGTCGCGAGCATCTCGCGCGCGATCCGCTCCGGGTCCGCGGAGGTCGCCAGCTCGGACCCGTCGAGCGCACCCTCCCGCCACAGCGTCGCGAACCCGTGCACGAGCGACCACGCGGCCAGCCGCGTCGCCCGCTGCCGCTCCGGCTCCTGACCGGACTGCAGCTCGGCCACCCCGGCGCGTAACACGGCCCCCGATCGCTCCCGCGCCGCCACCAGCTCGGGATCGTCCGCGCGCAACACCTCCCGCCGGAACATGATGTCGAACCGGCCGGGATTGCTCAGCGCGAAACGGATATAGGCCAGGGCCACCTCCCGCATATCCTCGCCCGCCGCCGCCAATTCCGTTGCCAGCAGGTCGAATCCCTCGATCGCCAGCGCGGTGAACAACCCGGCCCGGTCACCGAAGTGATGCGCGGGCGCCGCGTGTGAGACCCCGGCCCGGCGGGCCAGCGCCCGCAGCGACACGGCCTCGATGCCCTCGGACGCGATCTGCTCGGCCGCCGAGTCGAGCAGCGCCGCCCGCAGATCCCCGTGGTGATACCCGGTTTTCGTCATGTCTCGATCCTGACGCACAAACTTGTCATTGACAAGTTCCGTCGTGGCTGACAATCTTTCCAGTGTCAAGATTGGCGGCAGGCCAGTCGACGTTCGCCTCGAGGAGTTCCCATGGCCCCCTTCATCGCTCTCGCCGTCGTCACCGCCCTGACCAGGCTGCTCGGGTGGCTCACCGACCTCGCCTGGCTGGATTCCTGGCCCCGGGCGGTGGCCGTGGGACTGGCGGCGATGTTCACCCTCACCGCCGGCGCGCATGTCGTCGAACCCCGCCGCCAGGCCCTGATCGCGATGGTCCCGCCCAGCCTCCCCGGCGCACCGGCTCTCGTGACCCTGACCGGTGTCCTCGAACTGGCCGGCGCCGTCGGCCTGTTGATTCCGGCGACCTCGCGCCTCGCCGCGGCCTGCCTGTTCGCGCTGCTGTTCGTCATGTTCCCGGCGAACATCCGCGCCGCGCGCGCCGATCTGGGCATCAAGACCATGCCGCTACCCGCCCGCACCGTCCTGCAAGGACTCTTCCTCGCCGCCTGCGCCTTGGTCGTCCTCGGCTGAGCGACCGCACGTTTCCGAAAGCGAACCGCCGGACCGCGAGGTCACAGTATTCGGTACGCCGCCCGTCGCGCGGCCCCACAGACCCGAGAGGAACGACCATGACCATCACCGACGTGGCGCAGGTGCGGGAATCCCCACCAGCGACGAAAGCCGCGCCATCGGGACCGACCGTCGCCGGCCTTCTCCGCCCCTATCTGGGCGGCTTCACCGCCGTGGTGGTCCTGCAGGTCATCGGTGCCGTCGCGGGCCTGGCGCCGCTGCTGGCGGTGGTCGAACTGGGCCGAATATTGTTGTCGCCCACTTCGATCGACCACGGACATGTCTGGCTCGTCGTCCTCGCGGGCGCGGCGGGCCTGTTCGTCCGGCTGGTGTTCACCGCGGCCTCCGCCGGTCTCGGGCACCTGCTCGACGGCCGGGTGCAACTGTCGTTCCGCAGGCAACTGGCCGCGCGGCTCGGCCGTGTCCCGATCGGCTGGTTCGGGCAGCGCAGGACCGGCGAACTCGCGAAGGTCGTCGGCGAGGACGTCGACGCGGTGCATCCGTTCATCGCCCACGCTCCCGGTGAACTCGTCGCCGCGTTCGTGGTGCCACTGGTGTCGCTGGTCTACCTGTTCACCATCGACTGGCGGCTCACCCTGATCACCCTGATCCCGGTGGTGCTGGCGATGGCCCTGGTCCCGCTGCTGATGACCCCGACCCGGCTGCGCGAGCAGGAGGAATTCGACGCCGCCATGGGTCGCATCGCGGATTCGGTGATCGAATTCGTCCGGGGCATCCCGGTGGTCAAGGTGTTCGGCGGATCGGGGCGCGCCCATCGCGCATTCCGCACGGCCACCGACGATTTCGTCGGCGCCTTCTACCGGATGGTGCGTGGACTGTCGGTGATCGCCGCGGGCATGCAGTTGGCGCTGTCGCCGCCGTTCGTCCTGCTGGTCGTGCTGATCGGCGGCGCGTCGCTGATCACGAGCGGCGGCATGGCCCCGGCCGACCTGCTGCCCTTCGTCCTGCTCGGTCTCGGCCTGACCGCGCCGGTGGCAGCCCTGCTCGGCCACGGCGTCGACGACCTGCAGGCCGCCCAGCGCGCCGTCGGCCGGATCACCGACGTGCTGGCCGTGCCGCCGCTGCCCGAACCCGCGCACCCGGTCGCGCCGGCAGGCCATCGAGTGGAGTTGCGCGACATCCGATTCGGCTACGAGGCGGGCCACGAAGTGCTGCGCGGCATCGATCTCATTCTGGAGCCGGGCACGACCACCGCCCTCGTCGGCCCGTCGGGCAGCGGGAAATCCACGCTGGTCCAACTACTTCCGCGCTTCTTCGACCCGGCCCACGGCACGGTCACCCTCGGTGGCGTCGACTTGCGCGAGCTCGGCAGCGACGAGCTCTACCGCCGGGTGTCGTTCGTCTTCCAGGACAGCACCCTGCTGCACGCCACGATCGCCGACAATATCGCGCTCGCGGTGCCGCACGCCGACCTCGACGACGTGGTGCGCGCCGCCAGGCAGGCCGACATCCACGATCGCATCGTCGAACTGCCCGACGGCTACCAGACCGTGCTCGGCGCGGAGGTGACACTGTCCGGCGGTGAGGCGCAACGGATCTCGCTCGCCCGCGCCCTGCTCGCCGCGACCTCCGTCCTGGTCCTCGACGAGGCGACCTCCTTCGCCGACCCGCAGACCGAGCTGGCGGTGCGGCGCGCGCTCGCGGCGGGAGCCGCCGACCGCACGACGCTGGTCATCGCGCACCGCATGGAAACCATCGCCGATGCCGACACCGTCGTCGTTCTGGACGACGGCGCGATCGTCGAACGAGGCAGGCCCGCCGACCTGTTGGCGGCAGGCGGCCGGTTCGCCGCGCTCTGGCACGCCCACCGGTCGGCGCTCGCCGACGGACCTCGAGGAGACCAACGCCGATGATCCGGATGCTGCTGCGCGTGCTCGGCCACGAGTACGCCGGGCCGGTGCGTCGCACCGTCGCCCTGATGACGGTCACCGCGATCGTCGAAGGACTGTCCTACGCCCTGCTGGTTCCCGTCCTGCACGCCCTGTTCGGCAGTGATCCCGGCGAGGTCAGGCCGTGGCTGATCGCCTTCGGCGCCGCGGTCGCGGCCTACGCGGTGCTGCGCTATCTCAGCGATCTCGCCGGTTTCCGCAGCGGAACCACGCTGCTGGAAGGGATGTATCACCGGATCGGCGACCATCTGGCCCGGCTGCCACTCGGCTGGTACAGCGCGAGCCGGGTCGGTGAGGTGTCGGCGCTGGCCAGTCGCGGTGTGCTCGACGCGATGGGTGTCATCGCGCATCTGCTGTCGCCGTTCATCTCCGCCGCGGTGACGCCGCTGACGATCGTCGTCGTGATGTTCGCCTACAACTGGCAACTCGGGCTGGCCGCCGCGCTCGGCGCACCGGTCGTCGCCGCCGTGCAGATCTGGGCGGGCCGGTCCACGGCGGCGAGC